>JAISNZ010000149.1 GCA_031275955.1 Desulfovibrio sp.
CCTTCCGGTCGTGCGCGGTTCCCGTCTGGTGGGCATTCTGACAAACAGGGACGTGCGCTTTGTCCCTGAAGAAGAACAGTCCTTCACCAGGGTCAGGGAGGTCATGACCAAACGGCGTCTGGTGACTGTGCCCGTCGGGACGACCCTGGAAGAAGCCAAGGTGCATCTGCACAAAAACCGCATTGAAAAACTTCTGGTGGTGGATGACAACAAGCGCCTGAAAGGGCTTATCACCATGAAGGATATTGAAAAAATCAAAAAATATCCCCATTCCTGCAAGGATGACAGCGGTCGTTTGCGCGTGGGCGGGGCCATCGGCGTGGGCGGGGATTGCCTGCCCAGGGCGGAAGCCCTCCTTAATGCCGGCGCGGATGTTCTGGTCCTGGATTCGGCCCACGGGCATTCGGCCAATGTGCTCCGGGCCATTGCCGAGGTCAGGGCCGCCTGGCCTCACTGCCAGCTCATCGCCGGCAATATCGCCACCTTTGAGGGCGCTACCGCCATTTTGAAGGCCGGGGCTGATGCCGTCAAGGTCGGCATCGGCCCCGGTTCCATCTGCACCACCCGCATTGTGGCCGGAGTGGGGGTGCCCCAAATTACGGCAGTGGTTGATGCCGTGCGCGCCGCTGCCGCCATGGATCGCTGCGTTGTCGCCGACGGCGGGATCAAATACTCCGGAGATATCGTCAAGGCCCTGGCCGTGGGGGCGCATAGCGTCATGATCGGCAGCCTGTTCGCCGGCAGTGAGGAAAGCCCTGGAGAAACCCTCCTCTACCAGGGCCGGACATATAAAATTTATCGGGGAATGGGGTCCATCGACGCCATGAAGGAAGGCAGCGCCGACCGCTATTCCCAGGAAAAAAGCAAAAAATTCGTGCCTGAAGGCATCGTGGGCCGGGTCCCCTACCAGGGCCCCGTCAGCGACAACCTCTACCAGCTGGTGGGCGGACTGCGTTCCGGCATGGGCTATGTGGGGGCAGTCTCCCTGGAGGATCTGCGCGCCAAGGCCCGTTTTGTCCGCATCTCTCCCGCCGGCCTGCGGGAAAGCCATGTCCATGATGTCATCATCACCAAGGAAGCCCCCAACTATCAGGTGGACAAAGGATAATGCCCGCAGCGGATCTTTCCATCCCCGGCAGGGAACGGCAGCCCCTGCCGCGCATCCCGCCCTTCATAAATCCCGGTTGCCCTATTCTTCCCTGCGGTTAATCCTCCCCGGACGCCCCTTTTGCGGAGAAATTCCATGCCCGCCTCCAAGGTTCTCATCATTGACTACGGGTCCCAATATACCCAGCTCATTGCCCGCCGGGTGCGCGAGGCCGGGATCTTTTCCGAAGTCCTGCCCTGCTCGGCTCCGGAAGCATTGATTCTGGCCTCTGGGGCCAAGGCCCTCATTCTGTCCGGCGGGCCGGATAACGTGGGAGACGCAGACGCTCCCACCCTCAACCCCCTGCTCCTCTCCCTGAAGGTGCCGGTACTGGGCATCTGTTACGGTATGCAGCTCCTGGCCCACTGCCTGGGCGGCGGACTCGTCAACGCCAGGGATCGGGAATACGGGCCGGCGGAATTGACGGTGACAGGGGCCAGCCCCCTCTGGAAAACCCTGCTGACGGATAAACCCTTTACCGTCTGGATGTCTCACGGCAACCGGGTGACCAGGATTCCGGAAGGCTTTTCCGCCATTGCCCGCACGCCTGCCCTGGATATCGCGGCCATGGCGGATGAAGGGAAAAAACTGTACGCCCTGCAATTCCATCCGGAGGTGCACCATACCCAGAACGGCAGCAGGATCTTGCAAAATTTTCTCTTTGACATCGCGGGGCTGACGCCGGACTGGACCATGTCTTCCTTTGCGGAGCAGGCTGTCCGGGAAATCCGCGCCAAGGTGGGCAACGACGGGGTGGTGCTGGCCCTTTCCGGAGGGGTGGACTCCACTGTGGCGGCGGTACTTCTGCACCGGGCCATAGGGGACCGCCTCCACTGCATTTTTGTGGATCACGGGCTGTTGCGCCTGAACGAAGGCGAAGAGGTGACGGCCCTGCTCAAACGGCACATGCCCGGTCTGAATCTGCACCACATCAGGGCGGAAAGCCTTTTCCTGGATCATTTGGCAGGGGTTGACGATCCGGAACAAAAACGCAAGATTATCGGACGCACTTTTATTGAGATCTTCGAGCGCGAAGCCAGGGGTATCCCCGGCGTGCGCTTTCTGGGCCAGGGAACGATTTACCCGGACGTCATTGAATCCCACTCGGCCAAGGGGGTGGTGATCAAAAGTCACCACAATGTAGGCGGTCTGCCGGAAAAAATGCGCCTGGAACTGGTGGAACCCCTGCGCGAACTTTTCAAGGACGAGGTCCGGGCCCTGGGCCGGGAATTGGGACTGCCCGAAGAAATGATCCTGCGCCAGCCCTTCCCCGGTCCGGGTCTGGCTGTGCGCCTCCTGGGTCCTGTGAACAGGGAACGCCTGGACATTCTCCGGGCCGCGGACCATGCGATGCAGCAGGAACTCTCCGCCAGAGGATGGGATCGCAGGGTCTGGCAGAGCTTTGCCGTCCTGCTGCCTTTGCGCACCGTGGGCGTGATGGGGGATGACCGCACCTATGAAAATGTGGTGGCTCTGCGGGTGGTGGACAGCATTGACGCCATGACCGCGGACTGGACCCGCCTGCCCTCAGAAATCCTGGCGGCCGTCTCCAGCCGCATCATCAGCGAGGTACACGGGGTGAACCGGGTGGTCTACGACATTTCCTCCAAACCCCCCAGTACCATTGAATGGGAATAAGGGGCCATGCTCGGCATCAGCAGCTACGAATTTCTGGTCATTGTCGTTGTCGCCGTTCTGGTGCTTGGACCTGAACACCTGCCGCGCGTTATCCGCACCGTCACCAAGGTCATGTCGGATTTTCGCCGCATCAGCATGGAATTCCAGCGGGCCATCAACCTTGACCTCCCTGTTCCGGATTCTGGCCACAACCGGAACCGTCCCCCGAAAACCTCCGCCTCCCGACCTCAAAATGAAGACCTCCCCGCCGAGGCGGCGGAACCCTTCCATGATGGGAGCGCCCCGGAACTGGCCCTTGCGCCCGAATCCCCGGAAGAAATTCCTCCCACGGCCGCCCCCGGGCCGGAAACCGGCCCGGCCGGCGCTGAAAAAACGCCTCCTCTCACCGCGCCGGAGCCATCCACAGGCCTTGGGCCTCCGTCCGCCTCCCTTCCCGTTCAAGGCGACCGTCCATGAGCGACCACCCCGTGCCGCCTCTTCCTACCGTCGAAAACACGACCCCGCCTTCCGACGCACCGGAGGACTTTTCTCCGCACCCCGCCCTGGCCGCTTCTCTGGACGCCGCCATTCGCGCCGCTTCCCCCTCCCTTGCCGCTTCACCCCCCCCTTCGGAGACACCTTCCGGAGGCGTTCCTCCCGGCGGGCGGACGGAGGAAGGGTCCGCGCCCGGAGCCCCGGCGGATTCCGCCATTCGGAGTCGGGAAGAGGAAAAGAGGGAGGAAGGCGGGAATCCGGAAGGAGAGGATGATGGCGTCCCAGGAAACATGTCCCTGCACGATCATCTGGCGGAATTGCGCAGACGCCTGATCAGGGTCTTCCTCATTGCCCTGGGCGGCTTTCTCATCGCCTATCCCTTCGGCAAGGAAATTTACGATCTGCTGCTCATCCCTCTGCTCAAAGTCCTGCCCGTCTCCAGCAAGCTCATTTACACCGCTGTCCCGGAAGCCTTTTTCACCTATATGAAAACGGCCTTTATCGCCGGCCTATTCGGCACCTGTCCGCTCCTTTTTTATCAGCTCTGGGCCTTCATCGCCCCCGGCCTGTACAAGGAGGAGAAGGCCGTCCTTCTGCCCCTGGTGGCCTTGTCCGCCCTGTCCTTCCTCGCCGGCGGCGCTTTTTGCTTTTTTGTCGTTCTGCCGCTGGCCTTTGCGCTGTTCATGAGCTTTACCACGGACACCGTCCAGGCCATGCCCACCCTGCATGAATACCTCTCCTTCGTCCTGCATCTCATCGTGCCCTTCGGCCTGATTTTCGAGATGCCCCTGGTCACCTTTTTCCTGGCCCGCCTGGGCCTTGTCTCGGCCGCCCTGCTGCGCCGGATCCGACGCTACGCCTTCCTGATCATATTCATCGCGGCCGCCGTCCTCACGCCTCCCGATGTTTTTTCCCAACTGCTCATGGCCGGCCCCATGCTGGTTCTCTATGAAGCCAGCATCCTCATTGCCGCGGTTTTCGGCAGGCAAAAGGACGTTTCTAAGGCGCCCGAAACGGAAATCGGCGATCCTTCCGCCTCCAGGCAGACCCCTCCTTGATCTTTATCCCTCTTCCTCCCCGGCCATGCGCAGGAGTTCCTGCCGGATAGCGTCACCCTCCAGCAGCCGGCAACGGGTGTAGGTCATGCCGTCCACGACGTCCTTGCGGATGGTGAAATGGCGGTGGGCTTTGCCTGCCAGTTGCGGCCAGTGTGTGATGAGGAGCATCTGCCGGGTCGCGGCCAGAGCGGCCAGATTTTCCGCCAGGCGGTTCAGGGTCAGCCCCCCGACGCCGGCGTCCACTTCATCAAAAATCAGGGTGGGGGTTTCGTCGCCGGCGCGGCTCATGAGGCTGATGACCGCCAGGAGAAAGCGGGACAGCTCGCCGCCCGAGGCGATCTTG
>JAISNZ010000151.1 GCA_031275955.1 Desulfovibrio sp.
CCACGAGCAGTTCCTCGGGAACGCCGTATCCGTTAAAACCGCCCACGGCCAGGGTATCGCCGTCCTTGATCAGTCGCGCCGCCGCTTGACGGGTAATGATCTTGCCGCTCATGCGCATAGTCTCCATTGGGCGCCGGGAGCGTCCCGCCGGAGACGCTACCGGTGCGAGAGGTTCTTATTGGGGCAACACGGGATAATGCTTCCAGGTCCGGCCGAAACTCCAGGGTCGGGTATTGTTTCGATATGCCGCCAGTTTCTTGTCCAGATCGATGATGCTCTTGAGGGCGCGGGCAAAATCCGGGTTTTCGCTGGCCATCTGGCTAAGAATCTCGTTCCGGGTCACTTCGATGCGTTCCAGGTCCGCGTCGGACAGGCGGGTGGCAGTGACGCCGGAAGCCAGGATGTCGGCTGTGGCGTCAACACTGCCGTAGGTGGTTTTCGCCAGGGATTCAACAAACTGAGCCTGGGCGGCATATTTCACGATGGCTTGCAAATCTGGAGGGAGGGAATTCCATTTGTCTTTGTTGACAAGGATGCCGTCGAGGGAAGCGGTTTGATGCCAGCCGGGAGTCAGCCAGTATTTGGCCACCTCTTGCAGCTTGGCGTGAAAGTCAGCCAGGGGAATATTCATTTCACAGCCGTCGATAACGCCGCGCTGGATGGCCTCGTAGATTTCTCCGGAAGCCATGGTCACAGGCTGGGCGCCGAACGCCTGGATAACCCGGCCGGGAATGTGGTTCCCCATGCGAATTTTCAACCCCTTGAAATCCTCAAGGTTCTTGATTGGTTTGTTGGATCGGATGCCGGATTCCTGATCAGCGATATGGTGGGGAAAATATTTGACGTTGTAAGCCCCGAAAAACTCGTCATAGAAGCCCATTCCATCGGCGGCGTAAATCCAGATGGCGTGATCCAGAGGAGTAAAGCCCATGACATGGGAACCCAGCAGATCAAAGGCCGTATTTTTGCCAATCCAATAGCCCGGCCAGTCAGCGCCCATTTCCACGGCTCCGGAGCGGACCAGATCCAGAACCTGGTTGGTGGGCCCGATCTGTCCGGCGGGAAAGACCTTGATAATCAGACGTCCCCCGGACATTTCCTCCACCTTTTTCGCGAATTCACGCTCGGAATCCAACATGACCAAGCCTTCGCTCCATACGGAAGCCAGGCGCCAGGAGAATTTCTGTTCCGCCGCGTGCCCCGTGGCCGCCAGGGCAAGGAAGAGCATACACGGAAAAAACGCTTTCATCAGAACCTTCATGACAACCTCCGACTGTTTGTGAGCCGACGAAAGACCTTTTACTCTCGTGAAATTTCGCACTTAACAGCAAAATTGATGCCAGGAAGGAAGGTCTTGTCCCCGTATTCCCTTTTGCCGCCCGGCTGAAGAGGACGTTGCAGTTTGGCGACAAAAAATATTTTTTTGCAAGAAATCTCCAGCTGATAGCAGAAGTAGTTTTTTATCGACACGTCGATGAAAATCTACACGACCCTCCGGAGCAGACTATGGCTGCGAGGCGGCGCCCCGGCGGAAAGGGCGGTTTCCGGCCTGTTCCGGCGGACTTCGCCGCCACGCCTGCCCGGGCAGCCTGAAAACCCGATCTCCGGGCCGCAAGAAGAGGCGGTTTACCGGGAGCATTTTCCCTTTCACTGGGGGATCCCGGGAAAAAGGCTCCGTCGCCGGGAACTTTCCCGGGTCGGCCACGCTGTGGACAAGCTCAAAGCGAAACCGCTCCAATTGGCATTTCCCCGCATCCGTGGTAGGGGAAGACCCATAGGGCGGAAAAGAAAGCAGGCAGGAGGAGCGCCGCATCTTTGTGCAAAAAAGAACAAAATGCCCTGTCCTTTGCGCAATTTCGTTTTGCGCGTAGCACGGGATGACGGACCAAGAAAAAAAGGAGAATAGGCCGATGCGTTCCCCACAGGAAACTGGAGACTTGCCGGCGTCCGGCGCCGGACCGGACATCCATCTGTGCAGTCTGCTGTTCAAAAAATTTCTTGATGTGACTTCAGATGGCTATATTGCCATCAACAGAGAAGGAAGAATTATTGAAATTAACAAATCATATTGCGATCTGCTCAATATCAGCCATGCTGAAGCTCTGACAAAAAACATTATAGAAGTTATTCCAAACACAAAGATGATTCGTGTCCTTAAGTCTGGAATTACAGAAGTTGATGTTTTAGATAAGCATGAATCAGGAGTTCTTAAAGGGAAATATCTTGTGTGCAGTCGATCAACAGTTGAAAAAGATGGAGTGCGCGTTGCCGCTTTTGCCCAGGTGCGCTATTCGGAAAAAACCATTGAAGTTGCGCAAAGCTTTCAGAAGGTTATGAAGGAGCTTGAATATTACAAGAAAGAATATAAGCGGTTTTCTCGTGAGCATTACAGTTTTGATAAAATTATCGGAACAAGTTCCGCTCTGCTTTCATTGAAAGGTAAGGCGTTGAGGGCGGCGGCCCATGATTTTACCATCCTTCTCCAGGGAGAGACCGGCACGGGAAAGGAGGTTTTCGCTCATGCCATCCACAATGCCTCCGCGCGTTCTCATGCTCCCTTTATCCGGCTGAACTGCGCCGCCATCCCGAGCGAACTTTTTGAAAGCGAATTGTTCGGCTACGAGGAGGGAGCCTTCTCCGGGGCGCGGAAGGGAGGCAAACCCGGAAAAATTGAGCTGGCGGACGGGGGGACCCTTTTTCTGGATGAAATCGGCGATATGCCTCTGCCGATGCAGGCCAAACTACTCCGGGTCCTCCAGGACCGGGAGCTGGACCGCCTGGGGGGCACCCGCGCCACTCCAATCAATATCCGGGTCATCGCCGCCACCAATCAGGATCTGGACAAGCGCATCAAGGAAGGCAGATTTAGGGAGGATCTGTATTTCCGGCTCAACGTAATCAGCCTTCAGATGATCCCGCTCCGGTCACGGCCCGGAGACATTGTCCCTTTGGCGGAACATTACCTTGCGGAACTGAACTGCCGGTACGAGGAGCATAAGAGCTTCCATCCGTCTGTTCCGCCTCTCCTCAAGGACTACGCCTGGCCCGGCAACGGCAGGGAACTGCGCAACGCAGTGGAGTATGCCTTCAGTTTTTCCGACTCAGCCCTGATTGCGAAAGAATCGCTGCCGCACAAAATTTTTCTGCATAATCCGGCGAAATTTGGGAAACACGCCGAAGAAAAGGGCCTGGCCGCCGTTATGAAGGAGGTGGAAGCAGGCATCCTGCTGGAGGCTCTGGCCAAATACAACGGAAATTACGACAAGACCGCGCGCGCCCTGAAAATCCACCGGACCACCTTGTATAAAAAGGTGCGCGGAAATCATCCGGGAGTTCACTCGAAAAAAGGCGGCTCCTGAAAGCGGGCTTACCCTTGGAGCATTTTCACCCTGACTTACGCCGCCTTGCGGCGCATCGGCCTTACGGCCGATGCTTACTGATTTTCGCGGAAAGCGGCAACCCCCGGCCGCACGGCCGATGCGCCGCATCGCTGCGTGGATCCGCCTGCACCGGCGTTTTCAGCCGGCGATCCCGCGGTAAAAAGTACCCTGGAGGAGGAATACGTTCC
>JAISNZ010000230.1 GCA_031275955.1 Desulfovibrio sp.
TTCCGCCTGCCCGGTCTGGTGCCAAATGTCTATTTCCGCTTCCAGGAGGGCGGGAAAGGCCGCCAGCATCCCCTGGTTCAGGGCGCGCGCCCCCTGGCTGCCCCCCATGACCAGAAGGCGCGAACGGCGGGTCTTTGAGGGGATCTCCGCCGGAGGACGCTCAGACAGAAGGGCGATGTCCGCCCGCACGGGATTCCCCACCAGAACGGTCCTGGCGGCGGGAAAGGCTCCCGCCGCATCGGGCAGGGAGAGAAAAATCCGATGCGCCATTCTGCCCAGAAGCCGGTTGCTCATGCCCGGAAAGCTGTTCTGCTCGTGAATGGCCGTCTTGCGGCCGGACAACCGCCCGGCCAGCACCCCGGCGAAGGCCGCGTAGCCGCCAAAGCCCAACACCAGCTGCGGCCTGAATTTGCGCATGACGCCAAGCGCCCTGCGCACGCCCCGGACCATGCCCAAAGCCGCGCGCAGGCCTTTCCCGCCCCGGCCCAGAACTCCCCGCACCGGCAGAGCGACGAAATCAAGCCCCGCCTTGGCGGCGATATCGCCTTCCGGACCGTACTGCCCGCCCATGAACAGGATCGTGGCCCGCTCGTTCCGCCGGCGAATCTCCTCCGCCACGGCCAGAGCCGGAAAGATATGCCCGCCCGTGCCCCCGGTTGTGAGAATAATCCGTTCCACAAAATCCGTCTTACCCATGGCGCCCGCCCGATCGCGAAATGTTCAGCAGCAGGCCCACGCAGAGGAAGGAAGCCAGGAGGCTGCTCCCCCCGTAACTGATAAACGGCATGGGAATCCCCTTCGGCGGGACGACCCCTGTAACCACGGCCATATTCAGGACGCAGGAAAGGGCCGGAATGAGCAGGACCCCGAAGGCGAGAAAACGGTCGCGCAGGGCCTCCTGGCGCAAAGCCACGCGCAGACCGCGCCAGAAAAAAGCCGCCAGCAGCAGAAAAACCAGGCTGATGCCGATAAAGCCCGCTTCTTCCGCCATGACGGCCATGATAAAATCGGTGTGGGCCTCGGGCAGATGGAAAAGTTTCATCTGGCTCGCTCCCAGACCCTGGCCGGAGAGACCGCCTGAACCGAAGGCCAGAAAGGATTGCACCAGATGGTAGCCCTCATCCGAGGCATAGGCGAAGGGATCGCGGAAAGACAACAGCCGCCGGATGCGGTACTCCTCCTGGGTGATCAGCCAGTAGGCCCCGCCGCAGGCCAGAGCGGCGGAGAGAAGAAGATACAGGAGCCGCGTGCCTCCCACCAGGCACATGAAGAAAAGCAGCAGGACCATCAGGGCCGCGCCGCCGAAATCCGGCTGCCGGAGAAGGAGGACGCAGATGAGGGCTGTGACGAAAAAGGGCGGAATGACCCCCTTGCCGAAACTTTTGACGATGTCCTGCTTGGCGCTCATGAAATAGGCCAGATAGAAGACCAGGGCAATCTTGACGAACTCCATGGCCTGCAACCGGAAAAGGCCCAGATCCAGCCAGCGCTGCGCCCCCTTCACCCGCACGCCCAGGGGGCTTAAGGTGGCCAGAAGGAGGATGAGGGCCAGGCCCAGGGCCGGATAGGGGAGACGATAGAGAAGGGAGCGCGGCAGGACCGCCGCGGCGCCCATGAGCGCCAGCCCCAGGCTGGCAAAAAGCAGCTGGCGCTTGAAAAAATAGTGGGGGTCCGCCTGGATGCGCTCGGCGGCAACGCCGCTGGCGGAAAAGACCATCAGCAGGCCAAGGGAGACCAGCAGCGCCGTAATGGCCAGAAGCCACCAGTCCGGCTGCCCCGGGCGAATGTCCGTCCCTTCCGCGATCATGACAGTTCCCTGACCAGACGGCAAAAGTGATCGCCGCGCTGTTCATAGTTGGCATACAGATCGTAGCTGGCCGCGGCCGGCGAAAGCAGGACCACATCCCCGCCCGCGGCCCTTTGCCGCGCCTCGGCAAAGGCCGGCGCAAGGCTCTCGTGCCAGGACAGGGGAACAATTCCCGTCCAGGCGGTTTCAAAAACCTCGCGGCAGGCGCCGAAAAGGACAACGGCCTTCACCCGCCGCCGCAAAAGCTCCCCAAGGCCGGCCAGGTCCCCGCCCTTGAATCTGCCCCCGGCCAAAAGCAGGATCGGGGCCTCAAAAGCGGACAGGGCCGCCCGCAGAGAATCCACGGTGGTGCATTTGCTGTCGTTGACATAGAGGACGCCGCCCAGGCTCCCCGCCGGTTCCAGGCGGTGGCGCAGGGGGGTAAACCCGGCCACGGCCCGGGCGGCCGCCTCCTCGTCCACCCCGAAGACGCGCGCGGCCAGATAGGCGGCCTCGGCATTGGCGGCATTGTGCCGGCCCAGCAGCCGGGTCCTGGGGAAACGGCCCCGATCCGCAAAAATTTCCCGCCTCGCGGCAAGCCCCCGGCGGCAAAAATCCTCTTCCAGCTCCGGCGGCAGCACGGCCACATCCTCCCTTGTCTGGCGGGCGAAGAGGGAAAATTTGGCCTCGGCGTATTCCGCCATGCCGGCATGGCGATCGAGATGGTTCGGCGTGAGGTTCAGCAGGATTCCGACTTTGGGGCGCAAGGATTTGCAGCCCTGCAACTGGAAGCTGCTCACCTCCAGGACAAGGACGTCGGCCCGCCGCCCCTCCAGGACATGGGAGGACAGGGGGATGCCGATATTGCCTCCCAGAAAGACGCTCCTGCCGGCCTCGCGCAGCATGGCCGCCGCCAGACTGGCGGTGGTGGTCTTGCCGCTGCTTCCGGTCACCGCCAGAACCGGCTCGTCCGCCAGGGCCAGGGCCAGCTCCATCTCGCCCATCAGGGGAGGAGCCGGCGGGGGGACGGCCTTAAGCAGCGGAACCAGGACAGAGAGGGGAACGCCGGGACTGGCGACCACCAGGGAAGCCCCAGCGAATTGTTCCGGGCTGTGTTCCCCGGCAAGGATCTCCACCCCTCCTGCCCGGGCGTATTCCAGGAAGCGCGCGGGAATGTTTTCCGCCTTGCGCTCCAGCAGACGCGCCCGGACGCCGGCGGCCGCCAGCAGACGCGCCGCGGCTTCTCCGGAAACCCCGGCGCCCACGACCACTGCCAGTTCTCCCGGACGCAGGGGAAGCCTGGCGATCCGATCCGGGGCAAGGGATCCGGCGGAGAGAGGGGGCTGATCAGGGCGCATAAGACCTTTCCTTCGAGATCTGCTCTATGGCATTTTACGCTTGAAACAGTTCGCTTACGGCCAGCCGGCCTGTTCCTGTTTCGCGGCAGGGATTTGCAGGCGAATCCCTGCAGAGCGAATTACACATTCTCAATGGTAATTTGCTCTAGCGGAGCTTCAGGACGGACAGAGCCGCCAGCCCCAGCAGGGCCGAGAGAATCCAGAACCGGATGATGATCTTCGATTCCGGCAGGCCCTTGAGTTCAAAATGATGATGCAGGGGCGCCATGCGGAAAATCCGCTTGCCGCCGGTAAATTTGAA
>JAISNZ010000232.1 GCA_031275955.1 Desulfovibrio sp.
GCCCTTCCCGAATCTCCTGTGTGCTGGGATTGGGATTTCTGTCAAGCATGGCCTTGACTGTCAAAATCATTCCGGGAGTACAAAAGCCACACTGAATTCCACCTGCCTCAATGAAAGCCTCCTGGATGGGATGTAGCTTTTGCGGGGTGCCCAGACCTTCAATTGTGCAGATGTCTTTGCCATTCATGGATGCTGTGAGCAAAATGCAGGAACGCAGGGCTTCTCCGTCCACGAGAACGGTGCAGGCACCGCAATCTCCCGTGCCGCAGGCCTTTTTTGAACCCATGAGGCCGAGGCGCTGGCGGAGGCTGTCTATCAGGATTTCCGAGGGTTCCACGCTGAGAATTTCCTGTTTCCCGTTGATCGTGCAGGTTATTTCCACAGACATGTCAAGTTCTCCCGACGCCGTCAGCGTATGCTTGTTTGAGAGCCCTGCCCACGATGACGCCGATAACGGCTTCCTTATAGGGTCTGTTTTTGGGATTGCGTAAAGAGGCTTCCGCAGGGATGATCCCCTTGACGGCCGCAACGGCCTCAGCCAACGTCCGATGGACGATTTTTTCCTCCAGGCTTTTGGCCCGTATGGTTCTGGGGGCTACGGCTCCGAGGGATACAGTGACCTTTTGGCAGATGCCGCCTTCGGCCTCCACGCAGACGCAGGCGGAAACCTGGGCGATATCCTGAGCTTTTCGTTTGGCCAGCTTAATAAAGGAACTCCGGGCGGCCTTGTTGATCGGAATCCGGATTTGCCGGATCAATTCGTTCCGGTGCAGGCCGGTCTTGCCGGGATTGCTGAAAAGGTCCTCAAGGGTGAGAATCCGTTCCCCTGTCTTGGAGGAGAGAACCACGGAGGCGCCGAGGGCCAGAAGGGCGGTGTTGCAATCGGCCCCTGAAGCGGAAGTGCCGATATTGCCGGCTGGCGTCGCCACCACGCGGATGGGTGGAGAGCCTATTTCCGTCAAGGCTTGCCTCAGCCCGCCGAACTGCCGGCAGAGGGGAGATTCCAGCATGCTCCGGTAGCTGGTGATGCCGCCGATAAGGACGGCCCCGTTCTCTTCCCGAATGTAATCCAGTTCTCCGGCATTGCGGATATACAGGATGGCTTTCGGGCGGATGCGGCCGGAACCGATCTGCTCCACAATATCTGTGCCTCCGTTGACGATGACGGCCTCTTCCTTATATTCGTCAAGCAGATCAAGGATTTCCGAAATGGTTCCGGGATTGTAAAAGGTTTGGGCGGTCATACGGTTATCTCCTCTGTTCGTGTTCTCTGATCGACTGGAGCACCTGTCGCGCAGTCAGAGGGATAGTATTGATGGCGAATCCAAGAGCGTCATAGAGGGCATTCCGGATGGCGGGGGCCATTCCGATCAGGGCCGGTTCGCCCACGCCCTTGGCTCCATAGGGGCCAAGCTCATTGGGACACTCGACGATGATGGATTCCAGGTCCGGCACATCCCGGATGGTGGGGATCATGTAATTGTGGAAAGCCGCGTTGCGCAGAATTCCTCCTTCCATGATGTTTTCTTCCATAACCGCCCAGCCCAGCCCCTGCGCGGCGCCGCCTTCCATCTGGCCTTCCACGTTGAGGGGATTCAGGGCTTTGCCCACATCACAGGCGTGTACGGAACGGTTGACGGTGATTACGCCGGTTTCGGTATCCACATCCACTTCCACAGCCTGGGCGCCAAAGGCATAGGCATGGCACGGGTTGCCCTGCCCGTCCAGGGCGCTGAAGCTGGCTTGGGGAGGGTACCAGGAACCTACCACGGCCAGGGAAACTTGAGCGGCATAGGCTCTGGCCGCAACAACGGCCAGGGGTTGCGTTACCTCCGGCTTTCCGATGACGGAGACAACGCCGTCCTGAATGGCCAGATCCCGGGGATCTGTTTTGCTGAACAGATACCGGCTGGCCACGGTAAGCATGCGCTCCCGCAATTTGGAACAGGCGTCAAAGATGGCGTTGCCCACCATGACCGCCGATCGGGAACCGACAGTCGGGCCGGAATCCGGGGTTTTGGCCGTATCCGAGAATTCCACGAGGACATCGGCGACACGGATGCCGAGAGTTTCCGCCGCTACCTGGGCAGCCACCGTGAGAAACCCCTGCCCCATTTCTGTGGTGCTGACCCCAAGGGAAAGGGTGCCGTCCAATTGAAGATGGGCGAAGCAATTCGCTCCCTCAAAAAGCAGAGGAATGCCCGATCCGTACATGTAGACAGCAAAGCCCCGTCCCTTTTTAATCGGACCCGGCGGCTGGGGCAGAGGCCTGTCCCAGTCAAAGCGTTCCGCGACCTTGTCTATGCACTGCCCAAGCCCCAATCCCCGGCTTTCCAGCATTACCTGTCCCGTAATGGTGAGGTCGTTATGACGGAGCATGTTGAGGCGGCGTATGGAGAGGGAATCCGCGCCCACACGGCGGGCCAGCTCTTCGATCTGGCATTCCACGGCGAAGGTGGCCTGAGGCACGCCGAATCCACGGAAGGCGCAGGAATAGGGAGTATTGGTGAATACCGAATAGGAACGGGCCCGCGCGTGCGGCACATGGTATGTTCCAGCCGCGTAGACCAGGGTGCGCATGGTGACGGCATGCAAAGGCTCTTTCATGCCGCCCATGGAAACATAAGCTCCCTTATTCAGGATTGTTCGCACGTCAACCGCAAGGATTTTCCCTTCCTTTGTCGCTGCCATGCGATGTTTGATGTATGTGGCGTGGCGTTTGCCGGTGACGCGGAATACTTCTTCCCGGGTCAGTTCAAGATAGACTGGTCTGTCGCATCGCAAGGCCAGCACTCCGGCCATGGCGCTGACGTCCAGACAGGAATCTTCCTTGCCGCCGAAGCCGCCACCTACCAAAGGACTGACAACGCGCAGGCGATTCTGGGGAATGCCGAAGACTCCGGCCAGAGAGCGGCGGTTCGCATAGATGGCCTGGGCAGGGCTGATGATGGTCAGACCGCCGGTCAGGGGATCCGGTTCGGCGATGCAGGCGTCCGGCTCAAGGTAGCAGTGTTCCACCATGGGGGTTTCATAATCATTTTCAATGATGATGTCCGCTTCGGCAAAGGCCTTGTCCACATCCCCCCGGTCCAGGTTCAGGGTGACCAGAATGTTGCCGTTTTCCGCCACAGGATGGTTGGCATGGATGGGAATTGCCCCCTCTTTCATCGCTTCGCGCGGGTCATCGTAGGCGGGCAGGGGATCATAGTCCACCTTGACGCGTTTCAGGGCTTCCCGGGCGATCTCTTCAGAGACGGCGGCCACCAGGGCCACGGCATCGCCGGAATAGTGCGTCTTGTCTTCGACGATGACGGGCTTGTCCTGAATCATCACCCCGTACCCGTTTCTGCCCGGCAGATCCCTGGCGGTCATGACGGTGGCCACACCCGGCAACAGAAGGGCTTCGGATACGTCAATCTTCTTGATGAGGGCATGGGGGTATGCGGCGAAAAGCGCTTTCCCGATCAGCATCCCCGGCTGTTTCATATCAGCAGTATACCGGGCGCGTCCGGTCGCCTTGGCAAGGGCATCTGTCCTCAGTTCGCGCTGCCCCACAATACGTAGCTCTTTCATGCGCAATCTCCTGCCGGCGTTTTCAGGCGGTCTGTTTCTTTATGGTTTCCGGCATAAAGAAGATCGTCACTACGCCCAGAAAGAAGATAACCGCGCAGGCGCTGATGCCGAAGCCCAGGCCGTGACTCCTGGCGAGAACGCCCACCGTGTATGGGGTAACCACCGCGCCCACGCCCCGGCCGATATTAAAGGCAAAGCCGCTGCCCATGGCGCGGATGCGTTCGGGAAAGAGTTCCGCGAAGTAGGCCCCGAAAAGCCCGAAAACGCCGCCGAAGCTTAATCCCATGACAGGGCCGACCCAGAAGAGGAACATGGCGTCGGGAATGAAGATATACAGGGGCACAATGATGGTGTCCATGAGGAACGCCAGCATGAGGGCCTGCCGGCGGCCGAAACGGTCGGCGATATAGGCGTAGAAGTAGTAGCCCACAAAGGCGCCGGAAAAAATGCAGATGCTGAACAGGCTCATATATTCGACACTCATGCCCCGCACATTGACCAGATAGGTGGGAATCCAGGTGCATACGCCCCAGAAGCCGCCCATCTGGCAGGCGGCGGCGATGGTGGCCCCGATGGTCAGCCTGGTTACCCCCGGGGCGAAAAGCTCCTTCAGGCTGACGGTATCTTCCCGTTTTTTGGATTCGTCTCGCTTGATGACCTTGTCGGCGGGAACCAGGATCCAGAAAAGAAGAGCCGCGATGCAGGCGGTTCCGGTCAGTACGAATAGCCAGCGCCAGCCGAAGGCGTTGATCAGATAGCGTCCCATCACGGCGGCGAGAACTCCGCCGATGGCAAAGGTGCTCAACATACAGCCCGCGGCCCTGGCCCGGTATTTTGGCTGCCAGTGTTCCGCGATCAGGGCCACGATGGGCCCCCACAAACCTCCGATGCCCAGGCCCTGGAGAAAGCGCAGAATCATCAGTTGCGCCCAGGAGTCCACCCAGTAGACGACAAAAGTAAAGATGCCGAACTCAAAGAGCGCCAGAGCCGCCGCCTTCTTGCGGCCGTAGTTTTCCGCGAACCAGCCGAAGATGATGCCGCCTGCTGCGGTTCCGATCATAGTTGCGGAAGCGAGAAGACCGCCTTCCGCCGAGGTAATGGCCAGTTCTGTCAGGATGAGGGGCATGCAAATGGCGAGGATCTGCAAGTCAAGACTGTCATAAAGATAGGCGAGGAAAGTCATACTCAGCACGTGCCAACGTTTTGGACTGCCTCCGACACCGGCTGGAACAGAAAGGGTTTGTTGACTCATAGCATCCTCCGTGGATGGTGAATATCCCTTCTCTTTCCTTTAGACACCATAACCCTTCATGTTTTGCTTCCTTAGATGATTGGTTGGCCCACCAGGATTTGAACTCAGATCATTTAGTAGATAGTTTTGATATATTATAATCTGATTGAAATTTTACGACCCAAATCCTGACCTCAAATATCAGGGTTCAAAATAAGCATCTCTTGGAATTTTCCCACCCGGACATGGTTTCTGTGGTCTGTAGTAGAAATTCAAATATCCAGTTTTTTTTACTTTGCCAACATTTTTCTGTCGCGATGTCGCGAGGCTGGTCTATACATGCCATCGACACCTTCCCCGGCTCCCGCCGCCTTGACCCGGCGGAGCCTGACGTATATGGACAGGAGATGACGTCCGCGAACTCCCCGTCTTTCTTTTTTCGTTTTTCCCTTGCCCTTTTCCTGGCGCTGGCCTCCCCCCCCGCGGCCCTGGCGGCTCCGGAGGCCGCGGGCGCCGCGGTCCGGGAGGATCGTTTCCTGCTCCTGGACACGGACGGAGACGGCGACATTTCGCCGGAGGAATTCGCCGTCGGTCTTCCCCATATGCGCCGGGCCGCCTTCTTCGCCCTGGACGCCGACGCAGACGGGCGGATCAGCCGGGAGGAATGGCTGCGGGCGCGGATGGGGCACATGCCTGCCGGACCCCTTCCAGCCGGCGATCCCGCCGTCTGTCCTTTCCCGCCCTCCGTTCCGGGCAACGGCACGCTCCGGGGGCCTGATCTGCTTCTGCCCCGCGGCGGTGAGAAGCCCTGAGGCGGGTTTCCCGGCGCGGGGGAAGAATGCGCGGCCCATCGGCCTTACGCCCGATGTTTTTTGATTTGCGCGCGAATCAGGACAAGACGACCAGGAAGGTGGCCTGGGCCTTCAGGTCGTAGTCTCATACCAAGCGGCTTCGCCTCTGCCATACCAATTGGCTTTCCATTGAAAGCAAATTGGTATCAAACCATAAAGGTGGTTTTGATGAAGGAAATTACCTGGGATGCCTTTGCCGAGGTGGAGTTGCGCGTCGGCACCATTGTCCGGGCCGAGCCCTTTCCCGAGGCCCGCAAACCCGCTCTCAAGGTCTGGGCGGACTTTGGCCCGGAAATCGGCGTCAGGAAAAGCAGCGCCCAAATCACGGCCGCCTATGCCCCGGAAACCCTTCCCGGCAGGCAGATTCTCGCTGTGCTCAATTTCCCTCCCCGCCAGATCGGTCCCTTCCGCTCGGAATTTTTGCTCACCGGGTTCGCCCGCGAGGACGGCGCCGTCATCCTGGCTGTGCCCGATCTTCCCGTGCCCAACGGGGCCAGACTGATTTGACGCGCATTTCCCCTCAAGGGGAATTTGCCGTGTTTCCGCCCGGCCGGGCGCGCTTCGCCCATTCCCGCAGAAAGGCCGCCAGTTCCTCCGCCGCGTCCACGGCGCCCGGACCGGGGCGGGAAAAGCGCTCCTCGGCCACAAAGAGGACGGCCTCCTGCCGCACGGCCTTCAGGGCCCGGAACAGGGGGCGGGTTTCTGGGTGTCCCGGCGCCGGGTTCATGGCCCCTGTCTGGACGATATAGATGTCGGGATCGAGCAGGAGGAGGACTTCCTCACTGAGGCGGACCAGCCGTTCCCGGCGGGCGGCCAGGCAGTTGGCGCCGCCAGCGGCGGCGATGACCTCCGTGAGGATGCTCTGGCCGCCCGCGCCCAGAAGGTTGGGGTAGCGGACCTCGAAAAAGACGGAGGGCGCCCGGGGCAGGGCGGCGCTTTGGGCGCGCAGGGCGGCAAGGCG
>JAISNZ010000041.1 GCA_031275955.1 Desulfovibrio sp.
TTCCAAGGGCCGCGGCCGCCAGGTAGACATTCTGGGTCATGGCGCCCGCGGCCACATAACTGAGTTCAGCCGCGGTTTCGCCGAACTGGGCCAGGGCCTGAGCGTCAGAGACAAAGATCAGGACGGCGGCGGCCTTTTTCACAAAACTTTGGGCCCCGATGTCGGCCTTGATGTTTTTCGCGCTGATCTCCTTCAGGGAATGCGTGGACCAGTCATAGAGGAAAACGCCAGTCGCGTCAGCCAGATATACGCGGCAATAGGGGGGACGCCCATGGGCCATGGGTACGGTCCAGCCTGTTGTTCCCCGGTTCAGCCCTGTAGCGGCCCAAAGGAGGGTGGACAGTTCCTGGGGGCTGATTTCCCCCAGGGAAAAATCTCCGCCCGAGACGGAGGAACGCTTCTTCAGGGCTTCAAAAAGACCCATGCCGCCCTCTTGCAGGGGAGGAGGCAGGGCGCGATCGGCAAAGGCTGGCGTGACCAGGGAAAAAATCAGCAGGAGGGAGCACAGGGCGGGCAATCGGAAGAACATCGGCGTCTCCGGAAAACTGCCGGGAGGCAGGCAAGCGAAAAAGGAAGAAGGGCGGAGGCACGGATGGCTTCTCCACCTGACGTTGAAAATCATTATCATATAGGAAGAGGGTGTCAAGGATTTTTTTCGCCGTCGATCCCGGTTCCCGGGGAAAGGGGCTGTGCCGGGTTTGCCTTGTTTCGGATTTTTTTCTATAGACCACAAAAGGTGTCGCTTCCGGCCGAACTTCCGGCGTATCCGGAAAAGGAGGCTGAATGGCTGTTCTGGCTTTTCTCCTGTGCTTGTTTTTCGGAATCTTCCTGCTCCTTTCCTTTTGCGCCAATGTTCTTTTCTGGTATGAAATCCTGAATGCTCCGGAGGGGCGTATCCCCGCCCTCCGTCCGGGTCCGCGGACCTGTCTGCGCCACTATGCGCTGACTGTACTCAGCTATTTGCTCTGCCTTGGCCTGACCCCCTTTGGTCCTCTTGCGCAACGCCGTCCGCAAAGACAGGAAACGGATCTGCCGCCGGTTATTCTGGTCCACGGGCTGCTCAACAATGCCTCGGCCTGGCTGTTTTTGGGCCGGAGGCTGCAAATGGCCGGCTATCCCGTTTCCACCTTCTGCTATTCCAGCCTGTTCACACCCATGGAAAAGATTCTGGAGGATCTGGACGGGCATGTGCGGCAGGTACAGGCGCTGTCAGGCGGCCGGAAGAGCGTTTTTCTGGGTCATAGTCTCGGAGGTTTGCTGGTACGGCGCTGGCTGGGAGGGAACGGCGGCCGTTTGACCGGGACGAGGGGCATCATCACCCTAGGCACGCCGCACGGCGGCAGCAAAGTGGCGATCTTCGCCAGCGGATCTCTGGCCCGGAACATCAGGCCAGACGGCTCGTTGGTGGCCGTTTTGCGGGAAGCCGCGCCTCTTGAGGGCCTTGCCTGCGTCAGTCTGGTCAGTTCCGCGGATGAAGCCGTGCTGCCCCCGGCCTGCCTCCTGCCTCCCCCCGGCTGGACACTACGCCTTACGCCGCCGGTGCCACATTTTCTCCTGCTTTTCAGCCCTTCCATCGCCAGTATGGTTTTGGAGGAATTGCGGAATATGTAGCCGGCCCAACCGCTCGCTGAAAACGAAGAAAAAAAGGCTTGCCTTTTTTTGAGAATATATTTATTACTTTTCCAGTCGTTTTTATAATAAAAGAGGAAAAAGCCGGCGCGGCCCAAGATTCTGTCGGATCACGGCCGGTGTTCTTTTCGGACTTTTTACCGGTCGAGGCGGATTTCTTATCTTCAACACACAGGCGCAAAGGAGCATCCCCATGTCCAGGATCTATCAGGATAACTCTCATTCAATCGGACATACCCCGCTGGTGAAGCTGAACAAGGTGGTTAATTCCAAGGCTGTGGTGCTGGCGAAAATTGAGGGCCGCAATCCCTCCTATTCGGTCAAGTGCCGGATCGGCGCGGCCATGATCTGGGATGCCGAGGAGCGCGGCGTGTTGAAACCCGGCGTGAAAATCATTGAACCCACCAGCGGCAACACTGGTATTGCCCTTGCCTTTGTGGCGGCGGCCAGAGGGTATGATCTGACCCTGACCATGCCTGAAACCATGAGTTTGGAGCGGCGGCGGGTTCTGGCCATGCTGGGGGCGCATCTGATCCTGACGCCCGGAGCCGAGGGGATGCCCGGGGCCATCAAGAGGGCCGAGGAAATCGCCTACAATGAACCCAAGAACTACTTTATTCCCCAGCAATTCAAAAACCCGGCCAATCCCGCCATTCATGAAAAAACCACCGGCTTGGAAATCTGGGAGGATACCAATGGCGGCATTGATGCCCTGGTGTCCGGCGTGGGGACCGGGGGGACCATCAGCGGCGTCTCCCGCTACATCAAAAAAACGAAGGGCAAGGCCATCGTTTCCGTGGCGGTTGAACCGCAGACCAGCCCCGTGATTACCCAGCATCTGGCCGGTCAGCCGTTGCAGCCCGGTCCACACAAGATTCAGGGTATCGGGGCGGGCATTATCCCGGATACGCTGGATCTCGATCTGGTGGACCTGGTGGAAACCATCAGCAGCGAGGAAGCCGTGGAATTCGCCCGGCGTCTGGCGAAAGAGGAAGGCATTCTGGCCGGCATCTCCTCCGGGGCGGCCGCTGCCGTGGCGGCCCGGCTCTCCGCGCGGCCGGAATTTGCGGGCAAAACCATCGTGACGATTCTCCCGGATGCCGGGGAACGGTATCTTTCCTCCATCCTCTATGACGGCATCGGGGTCTGATTCCCCTGTGCCCGCAAGACAATCGAATGAATGACGTAACATTTTGAAATAACAGGATGATATTTTTAACCCAATCGGGTGAAATACAGTTATTTCAAGATATTGTCGATCTTCATTCGATTGCCCTGCCTGTGCCCGCAGAGCCGACGCATATTATTGCGTCAGCCCTGCGGCGATGCGGAAGCATCGCCCGAAGCCGTAGGCTTGGTGAGGAGCAAGGCGGCTTTGCCGCCGCCGCGAATCTGAAAGCCAACTATTGTAATATGGTGAATTAAGGAAACACTGATTAAAGCCTCAAAAGGTAGTCGCATTTTTGCATGTATTATGCTAAAATTATTTATCATTTTTAGGAGATAAATATGAAGCGGCCCACTTTGAGCGATATTGAATACGGCAGACGCAAGCGCACGACGAAGCGCGACGAAATTTTGCGCATCATGGAGCAAAGCATCACTTGAGATGAAGGGGTAGCATACATTCTTCGTAAACGCTCACGGGGGTCTAGAAAGTCTCTAAATTTTCTGCTATGAAAACCGCATGACGGCAGAACAGGTATCCCTTTGTCCCGAAGTCCCCTGCCAAGCCGCTCAAGAAAAAGGTTCGCAAGCGTCAGGGTTTTCGCCAGCAACTCCTGCCGCCAACCGAAAGGCAAAAGCACTTTCCGGAGCGCTGCTCCTGCGGATGCGCGGACTTTGAGAATTTCGAACCCTACTATACCCATCATGTCGGGGGTAAAGCGTGAGTCATTTGAATGCTGCCGTGACGCAACAGAATGGGCCGGTTAAGAAAGCGCCTTGGTACGCAAAGCCGGGCGGAATTCTGTTTATCCATTGCATGCGGGTCGTTTTTTTGGGGTTCATTCTGGGGCCGCTCGCGACATCCTTTGCGCTGCTTTTCGAGGAACCGGCCGTCACACTACCGCTTGCCTTTCTGGGCGGAATACTCTTTGGAGGGATAAGCGCCGCGTGGCGAAAGCTCCCTTCAACACCGGCGGGCCGCTATATCCTGCCGCTTTGTTTCGCCTGGGCGCTGCTTCCGGCTTTTGTTCCGTTCA
>JAISNZ010000096.1 GCA_031275955.1 Desulfovibrio sp.
GGCAGCGCGCGGGAGATGGCCTCGGCATTGGAGGAATCCAGGCTCAGCGGGTGATCGGTTTCGCTCACCAGACGGCTGACCAGATCCGGCAGAAGGGCGGTTTCCTCCACCAGGGGAGCGCCCACGTTGACGTCCAGGATGGAGGCCCCAGCCGCAATTTGTTCATGGGCGAAGGCCAGGGCGGTCGTCAATTCTCCGGCCTGCAGTTCGGCGCTCAGCGCCTTTTTTCCCGTGGGATTGATCCGTTCGCCAATAAGACAGAGCGGCTGCCCGATCCCGATGCGCACCAGAGAGGAGCGGGAGGTGACGGCAATGCCGTCGCGCCCTGGTCTGTCCGCCGGCCTGGGCAGCGTTGAAAGCCACCCGGCCAGGGCGGCAATGTGTTCCGGCGTGGTGCCGCAGCAACCGCCCACAGCCTGGGCTCCGGCTGTGGCGAAAGCGGCGGTGCGTCGGGCAAAATCTTCCGCTCCCAGGGGGAAGCGGGTTACGCCTCCCGCAAGCTCCGGAAGGCCAGCATTGGGCTGAATGAGTACCGGCATGGGGGAGAAGGCCAGAAGATCCCTGGCCGCATCCTCCATTTCCACAGGCCCGGCGCTGCAGTTCATGCCGATGAGATCCACGCCCATGTTGGCCAGGGAAGCGGCGCAAACCGCCACGGGAGAACCGGTCAGAGTGGTTCCCGCCTCATAGGTCATGGACACGGCCACAGGCAGGGAGCACTCCCGGCGCGCCGCAAGGACAATGGCCCTGGCCTCGGCGATATCGAACTGGGTCTCCGCCAGAACAAGGTCCGCCCCCCCTGCGACCAGGCCGCGAATTTGCTCGGCGTAGGCCTGAACCATCTCTTCAAAGGCGATATCCCCCAGGGGACGGAGAAAGAGTCCCGTGGGGCCCACGCTTCCGGCCACAAAAAAGGGGCGCCCGGCGCTCCGGCCCGCTTTTTCCGCCACCTTGCGGGCCGAAGCGGCCATGCGGCGGTTGAAGTCAAAGACGGCAATGCCGGCCGGCAGCTTGTAGCGCGTCCCGCCGAAAGTGTTGGTCGTCAGGACGTCCGCCCCGGCTTCGGCGTACTCGGCGTGAATGCCTTCCAGGACCGAAGGATGGGCCAGGGAAAAGGCTTCCGGACTTTCGCCGGGAGCCAGACCCCGCATCTGGAGCATTGTTCCCATGGCGCCGTCAAAAAGAATGCGCCGGCCGGAGGCAAGAAAGGAGGAAAAGGAAGACATGAAAACACCCGCGGGATGAAAGGAACGCTTTTTTCGCCATTCTCCGGCTTCCGGCCGGTCGCGGCGTCAAAAGTTATTGAAAAGGACGGGCAAAAATTTTATGCTTGCGCCTTATGGTCATATTGCCGCAAGAAATGCGCCTGTTCTTGACCCGGCATCCCGTTGATCCTCCACGCCGGCACGGCGGACACCAGCAGACCCGATGACAAAACCAACGACTCCCCTGGATCCCTCTTCTCCGGAGGCCGCGCGCAACGCGGAGGCCGGAACCGCCAACAGCTTCTTATCCAGGAAGAAGGACTTCCCGAATCCGGCGTTGGAGCGGCATTTCCCGGAGGCCGGGGAAGAGAAGGAAGAAGATGTCCCGGACGACGATGGTGATATCGACGACAGCCTGATCCTGGATCTCTCCGCTGACGGGGCGGACACTCCGGCCGATCTCCCCTTATCGCTCCCGGATGCTCCGGGCGCTCTGGCCGTTTTTACTCCACACCCTCCGGAAAAAGCCAGGGACAGCTTGCACCTGTACCTGCGGGAAATCAACCATTTTCCCCTCCTCCAACCGGAGGAGGAGCGGGAACTGGCTAACAGAGTCCGCGATACGGGCGATCCCGATGCCGCCTTCCGGCTCGTTTCCTCCCATCTGCGTCTGGTGGTGCGCATCGCCATGGATTTTCAGCGCAAATGGATGCAAAATGTTCTGGATTTAATACAGGAAGGTAATGTGGGCCTGGTACGGGCCGTGAGCAAATTTGACCCCGACAAGGGAATCAAATTCTCCTACTATGCAACTTTCTGGATCAAAGCCTATATCCTGAAATTCATCATGGACAACTGGCGACTGGTCAAAATCGGAACCACCCAGACTCAGCGCAAGCTGTTTTATAACCTGAACAAGGAACGCCAGCAACTGATCGCCCGAGGATATGATCCCGATGCCGCCACTCTGGCCGAGCGCCTCCAGGTGAGCGAAGACCAGATCATTGAAATGGAGCAGCGCCTGGACGCCTCGGACATGTCTCTGGACGCTCCAGTAAACGAAGAAGGGACAAGCGGAGCCACGCGCATGGACTACCTGCCCGCCCTTGGCCCCGGGATAGAAGAAACCTTGGGCAACAGCCAGATCAGCCATCTGGTGCGCGAGAAACTGCAGTCTCTGGAACCTGAACTCAGCGATAAAGAGCGCTACATCCTGCAAAACCGCCTCCTGTCCGAGGAACCCGTGACCCTGCGGGAAATCGGAGAACATTTTCATATTACCAGAGAGCGGGTGCGCCAGATCGAAACACGCCTGCTGCAAAAAGTCCGGGACCATCTTTTTCGCAAGATTCAGGATTTTTCCCGTAATTGGATAGAGCAGTAATGTCCGCCTCCTGTCCCCTTTTTTTGCCCCGCCTTTGGGAACTCCGCAGCCTGAGAGCCGCGACCCGTTCCATCTTTCTCCTGTTTTTCCTGATTTTCTTCATCTCCGCCACGGCCCTTTCCGGATGCGCGTCAAAGGTATCCACAGGAATCCACAAGCCGCTGCCGGATGACGCCCTTCAGGAGATGCATCCCTCCGGCCTGGGCCTGAGTCCGAAAGCGGAATATTTCTACTATTACCTCCTTCTTTCTGAAGGCATGCGGGACAACGATCCTCAGGTCATCCGCATCGCCCTGCGCCGCCTTCTGGAATTGGAGCCCGAACTGCCGGTCTTTCAGGACAGCGTCACCATCCTGATGGGGTATGGGGAATACAAGGCCGCCCGTCTCGCCGCGCTTGAGGGACTGCGCCGTTTCCCCCGCGACAACGTCCTGACCCTGCTTCTGGCTGAGGCCTCCTCCGAGGACGGGGATACGCGGGAGGCCGTCCGGATTCTGGAGACGCACCTGCGGGAAGTCCCCGGGGACGTGGCCGCCGTTCAGGAACTCGCGCGCTTTTATCTCCTGCGGAACAATCTGCCCAAGGCCTCCGCCCTTCTGGACTCCATCCCCGGACAACGCCTGTCTCCGCAGGTCATCCTCCTCCGGGCCCGCATCCTGAACGGCACGGGGAATCCACGGGCCGCCAAGGCCCTGTTGCGAAAATGCCTCCGGCAGGCCGCGGCCTTCCCCCCGATCTGGCTGGAACTGGGACTGGCCTGCGAACGCCTGAACCAGCGGGAGGAAGCCCTGGCCGCCTATCGCCAGGCGGCGAAGCTGGAGTCCGGCAATCTGAAGGTCTGGCTGCGCATGATCCAGTTACATCTGGCCTCCGGCCAGACGCTTGAAGCCGGAAAAGTCTTGCGGGAGGCGCCCCCTTCCGGCGCGTTTCTCTTGCAGGCCGCCCTGTGTTTCAGCGAAGCCGGCCGGCATGAGGAGGCCGAAAACCTCCTCTCGGAAGCCGGGCGCCTCGGTGCCTCAGCCGGGGAAACAGCCCTGTATCTCTCTTTTCTGCGTCAGGCGGCCACCGGCGATCCCCTGGCCGCCGCTTCCCCTCTGGATGATGTCCCCCCGGAACACCCTCTGTATCTGGAGGCCCTGCTGCGCAAAATTCGCCTTCTCCTGGCGGGAAGGGACTTCTCCGGGGCCGCCGAGACGGCGGCCGCCAACCGCAAAAGACAACCGGAGCGCAAACCGCTCTGGAGCCTTGAGGCCTATGCCCTCTTCCAGCTGGAAGGCAGGCGGAAAGCTGAATCCCTCCTGGCCGAAGGCCTCCGGCAATACCCGGAAGATGAGGAACTCCTCTTTGCCCTCGGACAAATTCAGGATGAGAGCGGTGACAAGGACGAAGCCCTGCGCACCATGGAACGCATTATCCTGCATCATCCCGACAACATCCAGGCGCTGAACTATGTCGGGTATACCCTGGCGGATCAGAACAAGGACCTGGCCCGGGCCCTGCGCCTGATTACCGCCGCCCTGGAACACGCCCCGGAAACGGAGTACATTGTTGACTCCCTTGCCTGGGTGCAGTATCGCCTTGGCAGATACCAGGAGGCGTGGGCGACCATCCGGCGCTGCCTGTCCCTGGGCGCCTCCGATTCCGTTGTTTGGGAACATTACGCGGAGATCGCCCTGGCTCTGGGCAAGCGTGACGAAGCCATCAGAGGCTACACGGAAGCCGTCAGCCGGAATCCGGACAACGCGGACGCCCTGCGCACCAAGCTCACGGCCCTGACCGGTTCCCCATAATTCCGGTTCCGGAGAAAAATTGGCCTCCTGTATGCGGCAACACCCATGATCTCCAAAATCTTTATCTCGATTCTCTCCCTGTTCCTGTTCTCCGCCTGTGCGCTGCCGCGGCAAGATCCCCCAAGAGACGCCGACGAAGCCCGGCGCGTCTGGCAGCGTTTCACAGCCAGGGACAACGCGGCGGAAACCGGCGCCGGCCCCTTCCGCATCGCCGGCACCCTGCGCTACACCGACGCCGATGGACACAGCACCCGCGTCTCTTCCCTGCTCTGGGGCAACGGGGACCCCGGCTCTCCCTATCCCCTGCGGCTGGATCTCATCGCCGGAGTCGGGAACGTAGTCGCCAAGATCCATGAGACCGAATCATCTTTCCTGGCCTATGTGCCAGACGACAATACCGCCTATGTCCGTTCCCGGGATCTGTATACCCTTCTCGCCTTCGGCGTGCCGATTCCACTGACTCTCGGCGATCTGACCCTGCTCCTCACCGGCCGCGGCGGCGCCCTTTTTCTGTCCGAAAATAACGGCGGCGCAACCGCCCTGCCCGAACGGCACAGCGCAACGGAGGCCGGATTTTCCTACGTCATCACCCAGGCAATCCTGCCTGGGATTCTGGAACTTTCCCCGACAGGCGCCCTGCTCTCCTGGCGTGAAGAGCGCGCCGACGGCTGGCGCATCCAGTTCGAACCCAGCACGGACAATCCCGCGATCCTCAGACGCCTGCGCATTGAACATGCCGCAGGGCATTCCGCCCTCATCGTCATCCGGGAATTTGAGCGGCTTCCCGAGGCCTTCTCTCCTGGCCAGCTTGCCCTGTCCCTGCCCCGGGACGCCACGATCAGAGAATTGGAAGAGTAACCCCCTTCGCAGGAAGCCCCCCATGGACACACCGGCCCTTTTCATCGCTTCGGATCATGCGGGTTTTTCCCTCAAACAGGATCTACTCGCCCATTTGAGGGAAAAATCCCGGAACATTCAGGACCTCGGCCCGGCTTCCGACCTCAGCGCGGATTACCCGGACTATGCCCGTACCCTGTGCGCCAGAATCCTGGCCGCTAACGCCTTCGGCATCCTCATTTGCGGCACGGGAATCGGAATGTCCATCGCCGCCAACAGACATCAGGGCATCCGGGCCGCCTTGTGCCTGCATGAGTTTCAGGCCGAAGCGGCCCGGCGGCATAATGACGCCAAAATCCTGTGTCTGGCGGCCCGCCTGACCGCCCCGCCCCTGGCCCGCGCCCTGGTTGACGTCTTTCTCGCCGCCCCCTTTGAAGGCGGCCGGCACCAACGCCGCATTGCCCTTATCGATCAGGTCTGATACGAGGAAGGCGCTTGGGTATCGGGGCTCAGCCCCAGAGCGCGTCAGGGGCATGTCGGTCCTGTCCGTCCGCGCTGTTGGGAGGACGGCCCCGGGCTCCCATTTTGAAAAAAAGCTTTCCGCCTTGCCCTCTGGAGCCCGCATGCTGCTGTACAACTCCCTGTCCCGCAAAAAGGAAGAATTCATTCCCACTGTCCCCGGCAGGGTCGGATTGTACACCTGCGGCATCACGGCCTATGACTATTGCCACATCGGGCATGCCCGATCTTCCATTGTCTTTGATGTTCTGGTCCGCTACCTGCGTTATCTGGACTACGAGGTGACCTTCGTCCGTAACTTCACGGATGTGGACGACAAAATTATCCATCGGGCCAAAGCCGAGAATCTTCCCTGTGAGGCTGTCGCCGCCAGGTTTATCGCGGCTTTTCACGAAGACATGGATCGACTGGGGGTTCTGCGCGCCGATGTGGAGCCAAAGGCCACGGACTACATTCCGGAGATGCTCTCCCTGTGCGAAACCTTGATGCGCAAGGGATATGCCTATACGACCCTGTCGGGAGACGTCTATTTCCGGGTCCGCGCCTTCCCGGA
>JAISNZ010000145.1 GCA_031275955.1 Desulfovibrio sp.
CTCTCAAACGGCGTTTGCCTCAGGAAGGCGGCGTCCGCCGGCACAGGGCGGCGCGCGCGTGGCCCTCCAGTCCTTCCAGCCGGGCCAGACGCGCCGCCGTTGCGGCGTTTTCCCCGGCAAAGGCCGGGCTGGGGGCGATAATGGACGTCTTTTTGCAAAAAACCGCCAGGGAGAGGCCCGAGGAAAAACGGGCCGTGCCCATGGTCGGCAGGACGTGATTGGGGCCGGCGATGTAGTCGCCCAGAGGTTCCGGGGCATGATATCCCAGGAAGACCGCTCCGGCGTGACGCACCCTGGGCAGCGTCTCCCAGGGGTTGGCCACCATCAGTTCCAGGTGTTCCGGAGCGATGGCGTTGGCCATGTCCACGGCCGCGTCCATTCCTCCGGCCACAAGGACGGCCCCGAAACGCCGGAGGGATTCGCGCGCCACGGTCTGGCGGGGCAGCAGCGCGCATTGGCGCTCCAATTCTTCCCGGACGGCGCGGCCCTTCTGTTCGCTGAGGCAGAGACAAACCGAGGAGGCCAGGACATCATGCTCGGCCTGGGAAAGCATGTCCGCCGCCACCCAGGCGGGGTCGGCTCCTTCGTCCGCCAGGACGCAGATCTCGCTCGGTCCCGCGAGCATGTCGATGCCCACCGTGCCGATAAGAAGCCGCTTGGCCGTTGTCACAAAGATATTTCCCGGCCCGGCGATGACATCCACCGGGCGCAGGGGGCCTGCGCCATGAGCCAGGGCCGCCACGGCCCAGGCCCCGCCGGCGGCGTAAACCTCGGTCAGCCCCAAAAGGCGCGCCGCAGCCAGGATATGGGCGCTCAGGCGTCCACCGCGTCCGGGAGGGGAGACCACGGCGATTTCCTTCACTCCCGCCTCCTGGGCCGGAATGGCGTTCATCAGCAGGCTGGAGAGAAGAGGCGTCGATCCGCCCAGACCTCCGGGCACATACAGTCCGGCCCGCTCCACCGGCAGGACCATCTGACCGAAGACGCTCCCGTCCGCCCTGGTCAGAAACCAGGATTTTTCTCTCTGGGCCTTGTGGAAAGCGCGGATGTTGTCCGCCGCCGCCAGGATGGCCTCCGTATCTTCCCGCGGGAGGGAAGCCGCCGCCTGCGCCAGATCCTCCTGGGAAACCGCGAACTCTTCCGGACGGAAATCCGGGGCGTCAAAACGGCGGGTATAGGCCAGCACCGCCTCCAGGCCATCCCGGCGCACAGCCTCCAGAACAGGGCGAACCTGATCCTCCGGAGACGCGCCCTCCTCCGGGACGGGATTCCCCCGCCTTTTCAGGACATCAAGAAAAGGGCGGACGGTTTGCAGGTCCGCGCGGGGCATCCAGAGACAGGGCATGGTTCCTCCAGGATGGCGGCGATCATAATTCATAAAGCCATATGGAGCGAAGCCGCCGGCAGCTCCGAATTTTGGGGAGTATCTCTCTCATTTTGGAAAAGCAGTGATGCCTGCGCTAATATCTGCATGATATTATCCATATATAGCAAGCAATTCCGGAACTTTTGCTCTGTTATCACCATCGCAACTGATAAAACGCTGCACTGTGAAGTATTTTATCATAGCAGAAGAATATAGTTTTCTGGTTATTTCAGTATCGTGATTGCTTAAAACAACAATAATCCCTTTCTTACATGCATCTTGGGCAAGCAATGCAAGGTCGCGTTGATCCTGTTCCTGAAAAATATTTCCAGAATAGGCCGTAAACCTGGATGTAGGTGAAAGCGGCATATAAGGAGGATCGCAATACACCACATCGCCTGGTTCAAGACTGGAAAAAATAGAACGGAAGTCTGTAGCTATAAACTCAGTTTTAGTGGATCGCGTTTTTTCATAAAAGGCCAAAAGTTCTTTAAAAGGTAAATATATCTTTGCATATTTGCCAAATGGAACGTTGAATCCACCTTTAGAATTATAGCGTATGAGTCCATTAAAAGCATGTCGATTGACGTAGAGTAGGATGGCAGCCCGTTCTTTGGCATCGTTAGAAGAGTTCAAGCGGCCCCTCAGAGCTATGTACCTTTCGCGTGTGTTGTTTTCAGGATTGAAGAAAGAAGCGCAATAGTTGATGAAATCTTCACCTTCCCGTTGGATATGGAGATAGAGGCTGATTAAATCGGCGTTCAGGTCGGCGATCAGGGCTTTTGGGAAATTCGTGTTAAGATACACAGCGCAAGAACCGGCGAAAGGCTCCACAAACCGTCTACCTTGCGGCAATTCCCGCAGGATATTGTCCAAAATGCGGTATTTCCCGCCCGCCCATTTTAGAAAAGGTTTGCTATACACAAAGACGTTCCTGCCGTGCGATCATTAAGTTCGATTGACGATACCCGGCAATAGCTCAAAAAACAAGGTGAATGAGAAGCTGTCCAGTCATCAAATTCTGTGGCTTCCCGGGTTGTGTAAGGGCTTCATCCATCAGTTTGACTGACCGGAATCCTTCCGGCACAAGCTCAAGTCCACGTCGAAAGCTTGCACTTCCTGAAGATTAAAAGAGAAAGAGGGGCCAATGCGCCGGATGACTTTCGCGCATGACGGCAATTGTTCTGTATATATGCTTTTGATATAATATATACTTTCAGGCATTCCCCCCTCATTCTTTTTCATTGCCGCAAAAGAAGCGTAAAAACTCCTTGACCGCAGAACATACCAAGCGTTTGTCGGCCCGATAATAGCCCTTTTTTCATCAGAAAAAGGAATCTTCGCCATATTCTCATCAAACCGCGCATGATCAACATGAAAATTCGTTGCAAACAAAAATATTATCAAAACAAGGGCATAAATCATTATGCAGTATAATGCCTGTATATATACATGGCTTTTTCTATATCCAATGAACGAAATATACATCAGTGGAGGGTAATAAAAAATTATGTAATGGAAATTTGCTCTTTGTGTAAATAATGAAGCAAGGAGAGTCATGTAAAAAAGGCACAGCGCCGTATCATTTCGATCAAAAAAACGTCTTTTATCATAAAAATATAAGAATATTCCCCCAATAAAAAATAATAATTCCGGAATGAAACGAAAATAGGCACGTGTAAAATAATGTGCCGTCAGAGCATTGAATGAACTTGATGCGTTTCTTTGCTCCACAAGGTAGGCAATGATTTCCCGGATCGGTTCAGGATGCATAAATCTGTAAACGCAGAATCCGGCGATGCAACCGCCTGTACAACCGGCAAGGGCGAGAAACAGGCGTTTTGGGGAATCCGTATGCCGCAGGAGAAAGGCGGCTGTCTGGAAGTATCCCGTCACGGCAATGGGGTGGACTTCCACCCCGAAGGAACACAGCAGCGCGGCAAGAAAAAAACGGTCGTATGCCGCCGCGCAGACGCCGGCGGAAACAAGCAGAAAGGCCATGGCGTCGGAACGGCTCTTGTACGCGGCGCCGATAAAAGGCTCCAGCAGAAAGCAGAGCAGGACGCAGAGCAGGGCGAAGCGTCCGTTTGCGGACACTTTCCGGATCGTGCCGCCCCAGGCCAGGGCGGCGCCCAGCATGCAGATCAGGTTGAAGGCGTGGAATACGGCCTTGTTCCAGCCGGAGATGTCCGCGACAAAGCCGGCAAGACGCGCGTGGATATGGCCGAAGTAGCGGATATTGGAGGGAAGGCCGAAGACCGTATCCGCGGTGCTGCCGTTGTGGGTCAGGTTCCAGACATAACTTGCCGTCCAGGCGTCATCTATCTCCGAGGGCCGGTACTGGCCGAAGAGAAGGGCATAGCCCAGCAGCGCCGAGACAAGGGCGCACCAGAGCAACCGGCTTTCCCGGCCAGCCGCCGGGAGATCGGATCGCTCCCTCACCTCAGCGTCTCCTCCACTCTGTACCGGGGACGGCGCTTCACCTCGGTGAAGATTTTGGCCACGTATTCACCGATGACCGCCAGACAGAAAAGCTGAACAGCGCCAAGATACAGGATGATCAGGGAAAGGGATGTCCAGCCGGAGACCACGCTGCCTGTGGACCAGGAGAAAAGGGTGGTGCCCGTTAGCAGGACGGCCAGAAAAAAGGAGAGCAGGCCGAGACAGCCGGCCAGCCGCAAGGGCGCGGAAGTGTAGAGGGCAATGCCGAGCAGGGCAAAGGAGAGCATTTTCCGCAAGGTGTACTTGGTCTCCCCCGCCTGGCGCGGCTTGCGCGCATAGCTCACGCAGGAGGAACGAAGATGCATGGCCGGGAAGGCGGAACGGAGAAAGAGGTCCCGCTCCGGATACTCCTCCAGGGCGTTCAGGGCAAACCGACTGACCAGGCGGAAGTCCGCGTGTCCCGGAATAATCGGCGCGCCCAGAAAGCGCATCAGGGAGTAAAACAGGGAAGCCGTTGTCCTTTTGAACCAGGAGTCCGTCTTCCTCTCCGCGCGCACGCCGTAGACAACATGGCTCCCGGCCTGAAAGCGACGGATCATTTCCGGGATGACGCCGATATCGTCCTGCAGATCCGCGTCAATGGTGACGACGCAGTCCGCCGCTTCCGCCGCCGCCATGCCCGCGAGCAGGGCGTTCTGGTGGCCCGCGTTGCCCGCGAGGCGTATGCCCCGGAGGCGCGGGCCCGCCTCCGCCCGGGCGGCGGCGATGAGGCTCCAGGTGGCGTCCGTGCTGCCATCGTCCACATACAGGGCGAAACTCCCGGGGGAAACCAGGCCCTGGCGGATCATATCCTGTAAAAGGCCGTCAATGGCGGACAGCGTGGCGGGCAGAACCGCCTCCTCATTGTAGCAGGGGAGAACGAGGACGCATCCGGGCGCACGGTCGTCAGCCCGCATCGGCGCGCCTCCCTGCCGTCCGCCCATTGGCCGGGCCTCCGGGCATATCCGCCGCCCGCAAACTAAAGGTCACGATCCGCCTCCGTGGATGCAGTATTGACCGCCCAGGGGACACCAGCGCAAAAACCATTCCAGGGACTCCCAAAATGGAGACCTCCAAGGAAAAAACAAGGCATATTGCGCAGGGCTGGAACGAATCCCACATTCCGACAATCTCAAGCGTAACCCGCTGCAGCGTCATGGCGCAAAGCGAAACCACTCCGCGAGGACGCTGTTTTCCGCCAATCTGCCTTTCAGGTTGCCGGACAAAAGTCAATCCTTTCCCGGGAAAAAATTCCCCGTCCCCGCCCTCCGGAAAAGGAAGAGGCGTCCGGCCCGCGGCGGCCCTTGCCTCCGGCCCCTTTTTCCGGCAGAATGAGCGCGGCACCGCAACGCAAGCGGCAAGCAAGAAGGCAAGAACGCAAGGAACCATGGGCAAGGAATCCCATGGCAAGGAACCCCATGCCCTTTCCGGAAATCTTCCCCCTGGCCGCCCTGCCCTGGAGAGAACCCTCCTGGCAGCTCGTCCTGCCGCTCCTTTTTTTCCTGAGCCTGCTTGCGGCCACGGGCGCGCATCTTACGGCCGTCCTGGCCCAAGCCGCCGCCCTGGCCGGACGCAGAGCCTTCCGGCAAAAATACGCCCTCCAGGCGAGCCGGCTGGCCTTTTGGGCGGGCATTCCCTTCTGTTGCCTGGCTCCCTTCCTTTCCCCGCCCTGGAACCCGGACCCGTCCCTGTTGCCGGAAATGGCCCGGCGCCTGCCGCCCGTCCTCTGGATCCTCCCCGCCCTGATCCATCGCTTCACCTGGAATCCGCTGCAAAGGCGTCCAGGCCTGCACCTCTGCCTGGGCCTCGCGGCCGTCCCCTTCAATCTGGCCCTCCTTGCCCTTCCCGCCTGGGGCGCTCTGCGGGAGTTCCCTCCTCCCCAGGCCGGGGTCACGGCCGCCGCCTTCCTCCTCCCGGTCTTCGCCCACTGTCTGTCCCTGGCCTTTGCCGCCGCGGCCTCCTTCTGCCTGCCCTGGCTCTTCCTGCAACGCGCCGCCGCGGATTACGGCCGCGACTATTATGCCTTCGCCCTGCGCGCCGCCGCCAGGCAAGCCCTGGCGGCAACCCTGGCATCTCTGGCGGCGGGGGCGATCCTTCTGGCCCTGCACCCCCCCCGCCGCCTCTTTCCGGAACCAATCGCCGCCGCCGCCGCCGGCCTCTGCCTGATCTGCCTGATCCTCTGGACCCTTGTCCTGAAAAGCCCCTCCCCCCTGCGCCACAAACCCGGCGCCTTCGCGGCCTGCCTCTTCTTCCCCTTCGCCGCCCAGGCCCAATTCTCCGCCCTGTGGTGCGCCCTCACCGCGCCCTGACCGCCCCTTCCGCAAGCAAAGGAGAAGCCATGAAACCCTCCACCTGCCTGACCGTCGGCGACTGGACCCTGCATACGGCCATTACAACCCTGGGCAAGGCGACGATTCCCTCGCCCCTGCCGGAATCGAGCTTTATCAGCGAAGAGGAGATCCCCCTCTTTCTGGACGGGGAATACCTGGAGGAACTCTCCGGCAAGCCGCCCCTTCCCGTCGCCTTTGAGGCCGCCGGGCCGCGATCCCGCCTCTATTTCGACACCTCCAAGACCAAATGCGCCGTGGTCACCTGCGGCGGCCTCTGTCCCGGCATCAACGACGTCATCCGGGCCATCGTCATGGAGGCCTTCCACAAATACGGCATCCGCACCGTCTTCGGCATCCGCTACGGCCTTGAAGGCTTCATCCCCCAGTTCGCCCACGCGGTGGAAGAACTTACGCCGGCCAGGGTGGCGGATATCCATCAGTTCGGGGGCACCATCCTGGGCTCCTCGCGCGGTCCCCAGGACCCGGAGAAAATTGTCGACGCCCTGGAAAGGCTGAACGTCAACGCCCTTTTCCTCATCGGCGGCGACGGCACCATGCGGGCGACCAGCGTCATTTACCAGGAAATCCACAAGCGCGGGCTGCGCATCTCCGTTATCGGCATCCCCAAGACCATCGACAACGACATCAGCTTCATCAGCCAGTCCTTCGGCTTTGAAACCGCCGTCTTCAAGGCCACGGAGGCCATCCAGTGCGCCCATACCGAGGCCATCGGCTACAAGAACTGCGTCGGCATCGTCAAACTCATGGGCCGCGAGTCGGGTTTCATCGCCGCCCACGCCTCCCTGGCCCTCAAGGAAGTGAACTTTGTCCTCATCCCGGAAGTGCCCTTTGCCCTGCACGGGCCCGGCGCCCTTCTGCCCCTGCTGGCCCAGCGCCTGGACTCCCGCCGTCATGCCGTCGTCGTCGTGGCCGAAGGCGCCGGACAGCACCTGATCCAAGCCGGAGCGGAAAAAGACCCCTCCGGAAACCCGGTTCTGGGCGACATCGCCGATGTCCTGCGCCGGGAGATCTCCTCCTATCTCAACATCCTGAACATGCCCTTCACCATCAAATACATCGACCCCAGCTACACCATCCGGGCCGTGCCCGCCAACGCCAACGACCGCGTCTACTGCGGCTTCCTCGGCCAGCACGCCGTGCATGCCGCCATGGCCGGACGAACCAATATGGTGGTGGCCAAAATGATGGACCGCTACGTCCACCTGCCCATGGAGGCCGTCACCCGCACCCGGCGCAAGCTGAACGTCCGCTCCGGATACTGGCAGGCTGTCCTCGATTCCATCGGCCAGCCGGAACTGGCCCTTGATCCCGGGGCCGCCGGGGCCGCCGGGGCCGCCCGCTGACCATGCCGTCCCTGCTCCGCATCAGCGCCTCCGCCGGGTCAGGCAAGACCTACGCCCTGACCCGGCAATTTCTTGCCCTGCTCCGGGGAGCCGCCGCCCTCCCCCCCGGCGGGGGCTGCGCCCTCGTCTGTCCGGATCGCGCCTACTCCCTCCAGGAAATCCTGGCCGCCACCTTCACCAACAAGGCCGCGGCCGAGATGAAACAGCGCATTGTGCGCGCCCTCAAGGAAGAGGCCCTGTCCGGCCGGGAAGGCCGGGGAGCGGAGGCCGCCCGCTGGCTGGAGCGCATCCTGCGCCATTACGGCGCCCTGAACATCCGCACCATCGACAGCCTGCTCTCCACCCTGGCGCGCCTTTCCGCCCTGGAACTGCGCCTGCCTCCGGATTTCCCCCTCTCCTTCGACGCCGGGGAATACTTCACCCCCCTCTACGACGCCCTCATGGACGATCTGGCCCGGCCGCAGCCGCCCCCTCCGGCTTCTCCCTTTCTCACCGCAAGCGCGGAGCGCCTGGCCTTCAGCCTGGAAGAAGCCTGCCGCGCCCTCGCCGCCCAGGGCAAAAACCGGGGCTTCAGCTCAGGATCGCAGATCCACGATTCCCTTTTGGACCTGACCCTGCGTCTGGTGAAGGGAAAACCCCTGCCCCGCGCGGACTCCTCAGCCCTGCGCGCGGACCTTTCCGCCCTGCGCGCCGCCACGCGCAAGGCCGCCCTGAACCTCCTGGCCCGCATCCAAACGGAAAATCTGGACCTTTCCAAGCTCTACCTTAATTTTCTGCGGGCCTGCGCCGCCCTTTCCCTGTACGAATCCCCGCCGGAGGGCGCCCAGGCCGGCAAGGACAGCCTGGACGGCTGCCTGAACAAGGTCTCCCGGGGAAAGGCCTCCGGGGAGGCCCAAAGGGCTTTCTCCGCCTTCCGGAACGCCCTCGCCGCCTTCACCCAAGCCCAGCCTCTGCTCCTCTCCGCCCTTGAGCTGGTTCCCCTGGCGGAACTGGCCCACGAACTCTTCGCCCGCCTGGAGGCCGCCGGCCGGAACGGCGGCCGGATACCCCTGGCCCGAATCCCCGCCCTGGCCCGCCAGACGCTCAGGGACGGGGCGGGAGTCCCCGATGCCCTCTGCCGCCTGGGCGCCCGCCTGACCCATCTGCTGCTGGATGAATTTCAGGACACCAGCCAGGAGCAATGGGAGGCCATCCGGCCCCTGGCCATGGAATGTCTGGCCGGAAACGGCTCCCTGACCTACGCGGGAGACCGGAAGCAGGCCATCTACAGTTGGCGCGGCGGTGAAATCCGCCTTTTTGATCAGGTCGCGGCCGAGCCGGAGCTGACGGCCGTCGCCGGCCCCGCCCTTTCCCGGCAACTGCGGGAAAACTGGCGCAGCCGGCCGGCTGTTGTCGAGCACAACAACGCCTTCTTTTCCCTCCTCGCCAACCCGGAGATCGCCCGGCAGACCCTCGCGGCCATGCTCCCCCGGCAGACGCCGCCAGCCCAGGTGGAGCGGGCGGCCGCCGACTGCGTCCGCCTCTTCGCCGACGTCCGGCAGACCCTGCCGCCCGGCCGGGAAAAGGCGGCGGGAGAACGGGGCCTGGCGCGCCTGTACACCGTGGACGGCTCCAGCACCGCGGCCGTGGAGGCGGCTGTCCACAACCGGCTGGAACGCCTCTTTCTGCAGGAGCTTTTCCCCTCCAGATCATACGCCGATGTGGCCGTTCTGGTGCGTTCCGGACAGGAGGCCTCCCTGCTGGCCGCCTGGATCACGCGCTGGGGACTGCCGGTGGTCACGGAGAACAGCTTTCTCCTCCGGAACCATCCCCTCGTGGCCCAACTGGTCGCCTTCCTGGCCTTTCTGGACTACCCGCCGGACGATCCGGCCTTCTGGACTTTCCTCTCCGGCCCGGAATGCTTCGGCCGCCGCAGCGGCCTCGACCCGGAACAACTGACGGACTGGCTGGCCGGAATTACGCCCGTCCGGCCGGGGGGCCGCCCTCCCCTGTACCAGCTCTTTCAGCGGGACTTCCCCGAAGAATGGAGGATCTGGCTGGCCCCCTTCCATACCCAGGCCGGACTCATGAGCGCCTATGATCTCCTGGCGGAGGCCATGCGCCGCTTTGATCTCGCGGCCCCGGACCAGCTTCCCTTCCTGCGCCGCTTTCTGGAAATCGCCCGTCTGGCGGAAGAGGAAGGCCATTCCTCCCCGGCCGCCTTTCTGGCCTTCTGGGACACGGCGGAGACAAAGGAGAAACTCCCCCTGCCCGAAAGCATGGACGCCATTCGCGTGCTGACCATCCACAAGGCCAAGGGCCTGGAATTCCCAGTGGTTATCCTGCCCTTCCAGCACAAAGGGCGGCGCGGCGACGAAGAAATCCACGCCGCCGCCTGGAAGGGCGGGAAAATCCCGGCCCGCGCCGGCAGGCACCTGCCGGAAGAATATTACGCCGCCCGCGTCACCGAGGAACTGGAACGCCTGAATCTCCTCTATGTGGCCTGGACGCGGCCGGTGGAGGAACTGCACGCCTTCCTCACCCGCCCGGCCTCCCTGGCCGCTTCCTTTCCCCTGGCCCAGGGACTGGCCATCCTGACGGAGCAATACAGGCAAACCTTCGGCCAGACCCTCTGCCAGTGGGAAACCCTGGCGGCCTGCGCCAAGGAGGACGCCTCGGCCAAGGAGGGCGCCCCGGCCGAAGCGGCCCCCGCCGGCTCCCCCCTGCCGGCGGCGGTTCCCCGCTCCGCGCCCCCCGAGCCCTCCTGGCGTCCCCTGGCCTGGCTGCCGCGCCTGAAAATCTACCGCTCCTCCCTGGAAGAAAAGGACTTCACCCCGGCCCGGCGCGGCATCCTGGCCCATCTCTGCCTGGAAAACCTTCTCCTGGCCCGCCCGGAAAACGCGGCCGCCCGCAGGGAAGACGTGCGCCGGGCCGTGGAGATGGGCCTGCGCCTCTTCCCCTTTCCCCTCAAGGACCCGGAGGGCACGGCCAGGGAGATGCGCGCCTGCCTGGACTGGTTCGCCGCCCTGCCCCGGGCCGCCCTCTGGCTGGCCAGCGGCCTGCGGGAACAATCCATTCTGGACGAAAAGGGCGCCCTGCGCCGGATGGACCTCCTGGCGGAGGAACCGGGCGATCCCCCCACCCTGTGGGTCCTGGACTACAAGACAGGGCAGGCCCCAAAAGAAGCCCCCCTCTACCATCTTCAGGTCCGCCGCTATATGGGTCTGCTGGGCAGGGCACGGTCCCTCCCCGTGCGCGGCGCCCTGGTCTTTCTGGATGAACGCCGCCTGGAAGAGGTATTCCCCTGATGCCCCACTCCCCTACCCAGAAGCCATCCGGACGCAAGCCCTTCCTGGTAGTCCCCTGGGAAGAAAATTTCCTCGGCGCCCTCCTGGACCTGGCCCGCGAGGATTGCGCGGGAGACCTGGCCCGGGCCGTGTTCATCCTGCCCCACAGCCGTCCGGAACGCTACCTCCTGCGGCGTCTTGCCCAGGAGGGACGCCTGCCCCTGATCCCGCCGCGCTTCCAGACCATCGGCGGACTCTTCTCCCTCCTGAGCCGCCGCATCACCGGCGTGGTCGCCTGGGAGGCCGGCCTGCTGGACCGGGTGGGACTGCTCCTGGAAGCGGTCCGCGCCCAAACGGCCGACGCCGCCTTTTTCCACGTCCCCCCGGACAGCCCCCCCCTTGCGGGCGACGCCTCCCCTCTCCCGGACGACGCCAGCCCGGACGCCTCCCCCCTGGACGACGCCCGCCTCTTCTTTCCCTGGGGGGTCCGTCTGGCCGCCCTGTTTGAGGAATGCTTCAGCCAGAACCGCATTCCCGGCAATATCGCCTACGCGCAAGGCCAGGTCACGCCCTTCGCCGCCAGCCTCCTGGAGCGTCTTTCCGGCCTTTACGCCCGCTACGCGGCCGGACTCGCCGCCAGGGAGTGGACCACCCCGGGCCGCGACGCCGCCCTGACGGCAGAACACCTGAGCGCGCAAAAGGCCCTGCCCGAAATTTTCGCCCCGGACAGCGTCCTGTACATCGCCGGCTTCCACGCCCTGACCCGCACGGAGGAAATCCTTTTCCGCCATCTCTGGCAGGAGCGCGGCGCCCGCGTCCTGCTGCACGCAGACGCCGGCACCGCGCGGGGGGACGGGCACTGGAGCTGCCTCCCGGCGCGGGAATGGGCCGGGCGCTGGCAGGCCCCCCTTGTCCTCCACAGACCCCTCCCGGCCGGAAACTCCCCCCCGCGCCTGCGTTATGTGGAAGGATTCGATCTCCATTCCCAGCTCGCCGTCCTGCGGGAAGAACTCGCCGCCCCGGCGCAGGAGAGCGCCGGGCGCGACGCCGAAACCGCCGTGATCCTGCCGGACACAGGGCTGCTCCTGCCCACCCTGCACCACCTGCCCGACAAGGAATGCAACGTTTCCATGGGCTATCCCCTGGCCCGCTCTCCCCTTTTCCGCCTGGTGGACACCATCCTGCGCCTCCAGGAAGGCCGCCGGGGAACGGACTACTACTGGCGCGACCTGGTGGAGCTTATCCGCCATCCCTACCTGAAAATGCTGGAACCCCTCCCGGAGAACGCCTCCGGCGGCCCTGCCCCGGAATCCTCCCTGCGCCGCGCCCTGGGCCGGCTGGAAACAACCCTGCGCGCATCGGGCCGCGCCTGGATTGATCCCTTCGCCGCTCTGGAAGAAACCCAGCTCCCGGCCGGGGAACACCACGCGGCCGCCGCCCTGACGCGCCGCATCCTGGAAACCACCCTGGCGGCCTTTGCCGATCTTCGGACCCCCAAGGCCATGGCCGGCGCCCTGGAAGGTTTCTGCGCCCTGCTCCTCTCCAGCGGCCGCCCCCTCTGGGACCGCTTCCTCATTGACGCCGAATGCCTGTACCGCCTGACGCAGTCCGCAATCCCGGAACTGGCCCGCTCCGCCCTGGCCGGGGAAAACCTCTCCCCCGCCTCGCTCTTCGCCCTGACCCGGCAGATCCTGGAGGCGGAACGCGTCCCCTTTGAGGCCACTCCCCTGGTGGGCCTGCAAATCATGGGCATGCTGGAAACCCGCCTGCTCACCTTCCGGAAGGTCTTCATCCTGGACGCCACCGAAGACCGGCTGCCCGGCCTGCCGGAGGGAGACCCCCTCCTGCCCGACGCCCTGCGCGCGGAACTGGGCCTTCCCGGCCCCCAGACCCGCGAACAGGTGGCGGCCTACCATTTCTTCCGCCTGCTGGCCGGAACGGAGGAAACCGTCCTGCTCTGGCAGGAGGCCCCGGAAAGCCCCGGGCCCCACAGCGGCGGGAAAAAAAGAAGCCGCTTCGCGGAAGAACTCATCTGGGCGGAAGAACAGCGCCAGGGCCGCCTTCTGGCCTCCCGCGGCCGGGACGGCCCCCTAGTCGTCCTGGAAAACTCCCTTGCCCTCCCGCCCCGGCGCCTTCCCTCCGCCCCGGCCACACCGGCCGTCCGGACCCTGATCAGCCGGCTGCTCGCCCGCCCCGTCTCCGCCTCCCTCCTGGACGCCTACCTGCGCTGCCCGCTGCAATTTTTCCAGGAGCGCATCGTCCGTCTGGCCCCGGTCACGGAAATCCCCGAGGGGGAAGACCCCCTGGCCGTGGGCCATCTGCTGCACGCCGCCCTGCGGGAATACTACACCCCCCTGCTGGGACTCGATCTGGAAGCCGGAAGCTCCCGCAGCCCCCAGGATCTGCGCCTCTCCCACCAGGAACTCCTGACCGCCTTCCGGACCCGGCCCGATTATGAAGACCTGCGCCGGCGCCTGCCCGCCGACTCCTTTGCCATGCTCAACGCGGCGGCGGAAATCCACCTCCTCCGCTACCTGGAAAAACAACCCCCAACCCGGCCCCTGGCCCTGGAAACTTCCCTGACGGCGGAATTTTCCCTGCCCGGACGGACCCTGACCCTCGCGGGCACGGCGGATCGCCTGGATCTGCGCCCCCCGCCGGGAAACGACACCGAACAGGAAGAGGCCTGCCTGCATATCCTGGACTACAAGACCGGAAATCCCCCAACCCCAACCTTCGCCTTCTGGGAAAACGTCTCCCTCTGGGACCGCCTCCAGGCCTGGGAGCCGGAAACAGCCGACACGACCATCCTGGACGATCTGGCCGGACGACTGCACAGCATCCAGCTTCCCCTCTACCTGCTGCTCGTTTCCCTGGCCCGGACCCAGAACCGCCTGCCCCCGCTTTCCCTGCCC
>JAISNZ010000158.1 GCA_031275955.1 Desulfovibrio sp.
ACCTGATCATTTCGTAGACTTTACGCGCCTGGACAGAAGGCGGAAAGACAATGACGGAAAAATCAGCATATTTCTGTCCGGAAAACTGCTCCCGGTGGGCATCATAGTATTCGGCGATCTCCTCCTTCGTGACCACGACCTTTCGGGCGATCATCAGGGACAGCATCCGGTTGCGGAGAAGAGAACTCTGAATGCGTTCCCGAAGCTGCGCCAGTGTGGCGCCCTGTTTGGCCAAGTCAGCCTCAAAGGCCTCCTCCGTCATATTGTTCGTCTGCAAAATCTTCCGAATTTCAGCCTCCACCTCGCTGTCCGATATGGAGAGCTTATATCTGGCCGCCTCCTGGCGCAACAGGATATCATTGATCATGGCTTCCAGCACGCTGCGCATCAGATGCGAGGCCCGCGGATCCTCCCGCGGGATGTTCAAACGGGCAAGTTCCGCCTGCGTGTTTGCGCGCAGGGCATGAAGGGTGATCATTTCCCCGTTCACCACAGCGGCTATTTTATTGACGGTCGCGTCAGCGGCCAGAGCGGTTTCCGCCAGAAAAAAGAAAGCAAGAAGGGCTGTGAGGCAATAGAGTGGTTTCAATCCGGAGCTCCTTGAAAAATTTCCTGCAGGCAGGAAAGGGTATATAGGATTCCTTTCACCAAGGCAACGAGGGGAACGGATCGTCGGGTTGAGGGGAAAGAGCCAGGGCAGGGAAGCGCTTTTCTCCGGGATGCCGGTCTGCGGTCCCAGGCAGGGCTGGCAAGGCTACAGGGGTTTCTCCGGTCCGGGGCTTCCGGCCGCGGGGGGATCGGTTTTCTCCATTGTTGCTTCTCCGGGCCGCAAAAGAACATCGGCAATACGCACCTTTGCCTTCTGCCGCAACTTGTCCGCCATTTGCCCGTAAACGGCGGCCTGGGTATCCTCGGTCAGAATCTGTTCTATCCGCGTGGTCACGGAAGCGGCATCCAGAGGCGTTTGCGGCGTTTTTCCCAAAAGCACCACAGAGGAAAAACCCCGTTCGTAGGGTTTCACGCTGGTGGCGTCCCAGACGGCGAGATTCGCCAATTCCTCGCCCAAATTTTTGGGGAGCATATCTCCTTTGGCCCGTACTTCGCGGATGGTAACCATGTGGAGTTTCTGGACCGCGGTGGCGTTTCTGTTGGCAAGAAAAATTTTGCGGGCCGCTTCCACTTCCGCCTTGTCCAGACCGGAAATCTGGAAAAAATGCCATTGTTCAGGGGCGATGAATTCTCCGCTGTGATGGTTGTAATACTCTTGGATCGCTTCAGGAGTGGGCATAACCTGCGCCCTGACCTCCGCGGCGACAAATTTGCGGACCAGGAGCATGCGGCGCAACTGCCCGCGCCACAAATCCAGATTAATGCCTTCTTCCAGCAGCATCCGCTCAAAGGCCCCCGGCGGGTAATCGTCGCGGATGATGGCTTCCTCCGCCTCCAGTTCGCCGTCGGCCAGACCCGCGCCTTTGTCCTCCATAAAACGGGCAATGAGCATCTCGTCCACAATCTGGCTGATGACATACAGATACTGTTCCCGCAGGAGAGCATTCGTTTCCTGGGCCGCCTGGACGGAAAAACCGCTGAAAAGACGCGCGCGCCGGGATTCCGCTTCGCGAAAGGTGATGGGACTCCCGTCCACGGAGGCGACTTCCCTGGACAGCAGGGTGTCCGGAAGGGTCTTTTCCTCCCGGCACCCTCCCAACAAGAGCAAAAAAAGCGGAAAAAGAAAAAGAGGGAACCGGCGGATGGTGATGGCGCGTACGTTCAAGAAGACCTCCCTGTCGCCTGTTCCGTCCCGGGAGCGGATTCCCCAAGCAAAAGGGCGGCCAGTTGTCTTTCGGCCAGGGCAAAGGCATGAGGCACGCTGTCGCCGGCAAAGGGCATTTCCAGCACGGCAGGGGGATACAGTCTCACGGCCTGACCCTTTTTCCGCAGATCCTCGACAAAGGCCACCAATCTGGCCGGGTCCAGAGCGGACTCCTCGGCGAAGGAAAGCCTGAGTTTATCCGGATAGACATCAGCCTTTTGCACAGCCCACTCGCAGAGCTTTCGCTTGAAGGCAAGGACGCTGCAAAAATTTTCCACCTCCACAGGCGGATTCCCGAAGCGATCCCGCATTTCTTCCGCCACAGCGCGCAAAATTTGATCATCCCTGGCCGAGGAAAGCAACTTATAATAGCGCAAACGCTCCTTGCTGTCAGCCATGTAAGCCTCAGGAATGGAAGCCGGAAGACAGATTGTCAGCTCCGTTTCCTGGCGAATCTGAAGGGGTTTCCCTTTAAGCTTGGCCACGGCCTCTTCCAGCATCTCCAGGAAGAGATCCAGGCCCAGACGGTTCATATGCCCGGTTTGCGACTCTCCCAGAATATTGCCGGCTCCCCGCAGACGCAAATCTTCCATGGCCACCTGGAAGCCGGCCCCAAGATAGTCCATATCCAGAATAATGCGCAAGCGCTGCCTGACGGTTTCGGGGAGACGTTCCGGGTCCGAGGTGACAAAGACGGCAAAAGCCTGTCTGTCCGAGCGCCCCACTCGTCCGCGCAGCTGATAAAGCTGTCCCAACCCGAAAAGTTGCGCCTGATCCACCACAAGGGTATTGGCCCGGGGAAAGTCCAGGCCCGACTCAATGATGGAGGTACAGACCAGCACGTCCAGGTCTCCGTGCCAGAACCTGTGCATGGTGTCTTCCAGGAGATTTTCCTTCATTTGGCCATGGGCCATGCCGACGCGGGCGGAGGGCACAAGGGCGCGGACATATTCCACTACCCGTTCCAGACCCTGAACCCGGTTATAGACCCAAAACACTTGTCCCTGGCGGGCCATTTCGCGTTCAAGGATATCCCGAAGGGCAGCGTCATTGCGATCCAGAAGGACTGTGCTGACCGGCTTGCGATCCGGCGGCGGCGTTTCCATGACGGAAAGCTCCCGGATGCCGGAAAGGGAAAGCTGCAAGGTGCGCGGTATGGGCGTGGCGGTCAGGGTAAGGACATCCACGTTTTTCCGGATGGCTTTGAGACGCTCCTTGTGGCGCACCCCGAAACGCTGTTCTTCATCCAGGATGAGCAGGCCCAGGTTGGGCAGCAGCACGTCTTGAGACAGGAGGCGGTGCGTGCCGATCAAGATGTCGATCTGCGCCTTGGCGGCGGCGGCGAGCACCTCCCGCTGTTTTGAGCGCGGGACGAAGCGGGAGAGCATGCCCACGTTAACGGGAAATGCGCCCAACCGGCTGCGGAAGGTCTGGTAATGTTGTTCCGCAAGGACGGTTGTGGGACAGAGAAGCGCCACCTGGCGGCCTTCCAGGGCTGCCCGGAAAGCGGCCCGCAGGGCCACTTCCGTCTTGCCGAATCCCACATCGCCGCAAACCAGCCGATCCATCGGTTCAGGTTTTTCCATATCCGCCAGAACCTCTTCGATGGTTCTGGCCTGATCCGGCGTTTCATCAAAGCCGAAAGAGGCTTCAAACTCACGATACAGTTCATTGACCGGGGTATAGCGAAAACCCTTGACGACCTTGCGCAGGGCATACATTTCCACGAGATCGGCGGCAATTTTTTCAATGGCTTTCCGGGCTTTTTCTTTGGAGGAAGACCATTGGCTCCCTCCCAGACGGTCCAGGCCGGGAGATCGCTCATCCGAACCTTTAAAGCGTTGCACGAAAGAAAGGCGATCCACAGGCAGGTAGAGTTTGTCCTCTTCCGCATAGCGCAGAAGCAGGTAATCATTCTCTATCCCCCCCAGAGTCATGCGCTGCAGGCCGCCGAAAGCTCCGATTCCGTATTCGCGATGGACGAGGAGATCTCCCTCGCGCAGGGTGTCGTAGCTCTCCATCCCCTGAAACGCCTTCACGCGCAGACGTTCTCCCCGCTCCATCCTGGGCTGGAGAACATCTTCGCCCAGGATCAGGGTATCGTTCCAGGCCAGGAAAAGACCTCGCCGGAAGGGAGAGATCAGGGCAAAAAGACCGGCCTCATCGGGAGAATAGCGCAACTGAGGGACAATGCCGTCCTGCTCGGCCAGCTTGAGAAAACGGGCTCTGCCCCGATCCGAGGAAAAACTGAGGATCAGCCGTCCTTTGCCGCGAGGCAGAAGAGGAATCCGGCCGTCCGCGCCTCCCGGATCTTTTTTCGGAAAGCCGCCCGTCCGGGACGAATCCGATAGGGCCTGAGACCAGGCGCGCAGGAGAAAAATCAGCCGGCGCCAGGGTCTTTCCTGATCCTCGGGCAGAGGGAAAAGGTCCTGAAAGGAGGAAAAACCGCGTTCCGGAAGGTCAATGCTGTTCTCCGGATTTTCCGGCACCCCGATCTGCAGGGTTTCCCAATGTACCCGCCGTGTTCCCAGAAGATGGCCTTCCACTTCCGCAGCGGCGCGTAAAACCCTGGCCCGCGGCTGCCGAAGACCCCTGTTGTCTTCTTCCTCGCCAAGGCGCTCTGCCAGAAGACGCTCCGCATCCTGCAAAACAGGAAGGAGATCCCCCTCGCCCGGCAGGAAGAAAACGGCATCCGGCGGCAGCCATTCTTCCAGGCAGGAGGCGTCTTCGTAGTATGTGCCTGGAAAAAGGCCGCCGGTATCCGCCAAGCGCGAGAAACCGGCGGCTTCCATTTCACCCAGACGACCGGCCGCGACTTCGCGACGCCAGAAAGATTCCGCTTTCCGCCGCAACTGTCGGCTGACAATGATCGGCGCCACGGGCAGAAGGCGCATTTCCGCGACATCCGCAACGGATCGCTGGGAAGAAGGTTCAAAATGGCGCAGATCGTCCAGGGTATCGCCAAAGAATTCCAGGCGCAAAGGCTTGGAGTAACCTGGACAGAAAATGTCCAGAATGTCGCCCCGCATCGCCACATCACCGGGAGCGTTCACCAGTGGTACGCGCGTATATCCCCAATCCACCGCCTGATCCAGAATCAGATCCGGAGCCATGTCCATCCCCTTGTACAGGTGCAGCTCATGGTTCGTAAAAAGATCCTTTGGCGGCAGGCGCAAAAGAAAATTATCCGCGGAAACCAGGATGCATTGGGCGACACGGCGTATCTGCAGGGCATACAAGGCGGCCAGCCGTTCCGCCCAGCCGCCTTTGCCCGGATTGCCCGCCGGGTACGGCGGCACAGCGATAACCTGTTGGTCCCACTGCGCTTGAACGGATTTTCGCTCGCGGAGAGAATCTTCGGAAGAAAAAAGGGTCAGGAGAGAACGGCATTCCGAAAATTCCGCCCCCCCCCGTACCACCACGACAACATTTTTCCCCGCCCGGGTAAGCGGCAGAACCAGATTCGCCAAGGTTCCCGGCCCGGATCGATTTACCCGGACTGTCTGCGGCGGGCCGGTTGTCAGGGAAGTCAGCAGAGAGGACAGAGACATGCTCGCTGGAGGGACTGCTTGCAGGAAGTTACGAAATTTGGATGAAGTCCCGGAGAACAGGCCGATTGCCGCCGCAACCGTATCGGCGGCGATCGGCCTGTCCCCGCGGAGGGGAAAACGCCCCTGGCGCCACGGCGCGAAGGGATCCGGCAACTGCGCGACGCAAAATCAAATCTGGCTGAGGCTTTCCATATCTTCGCTGGAAAGAAGCTTGTCCAGATCCAGGAGAATCAGCAATCTGTCATGCAACTTGCCCACGCCACTGATATATTCCGATTCCAGCCCGGCTACAACCGGCGGCGGCGGCTCAACCGTGCTTGCGGGGATACGCAGCACCTCCGAAACGGAATCAACCACAAAGCCCACAATCATATTATTGATTTCAATGACGATAATTCGCGTATGCTTGTCATGGGCCTTGGAATCAAGACCAAAACGACGGCGCAGATCGATGATGGGAATGACCTTGCCCCGCAGGTTGATAACCCCTTCCACAAAGTCCTGCGCCCTGGGAACCTTGGTGATTTCCATGGTCCGGATAATTTCCTGCACCTTGAGGATATCCACCCCGAACTCTTCCTCTCCGATACTGAAGGTCACCAGTTGGAGAAGCTCGTCGTCCTTTTTTATATGATCCGCATCCATTCCACACCTCATTTCACGAGTAATAAGGACATGTGCCTGAAATGACACACAGCCTCAACGAACAGAATTTTCTTACAATACGCTAGAAAGGCGGTTTTGTCACTGTTTTTCTGGGCGATGCCGGCGAGGTCCGGACCGCTGCCGTCCTGCCGCGGGTCTGAGGGAGACCCCGCGACCGTGAAAGCCGGCTGTTTTCCCTATAACATTTAGAAAATATTGACGTATTTTGGCTCTGCCCCAAACCCCGCCGAGAAGCATGCTGCCCTCCGGCCCCCCCAGGATAGTATTTTAACCTGCGCGGCGGATAGGCAAAAAAATGCTCCGCGTGAAAAGACGAGGGTTTCGGCAAGCTCCTCAAGCAAATCCCTCAGCGTTTTCCTGGCCTTTGCCAACGCAGAAATAGGTAAAACCCCTGGCGGCAAGATCGGAACCGGAATAAAGGTTCCGGCCATCAAACAGGAGGGGAAGGGTCAGGGCGGCTTTGATCCTGTCAAAATCCGGAGTGCGGAACTGATTCCATTCCGTGGCCACCAGAAGGGCGTCAGCGCCTTGCAAGGCGGCATACTGGCCGTCCACAATCTCCACCAGGTTGTTATCAGCCAGAATGCGCCGGGCCTGTTTCCCGGCCGCGGGATCATAGGCCTTGATGCGCATGCCGCGGGCGGTCAGTTCGTTAATGACGGCCAGGGAAGCCGCTTCCCGCATGTCATCGGTGTTGGCCTTGAAGGCAAGCCCCCACAGGGCCAGGGTTTTACCGGCCACACCGTCACGGGAGGCGAAAACATCCATAATCCGGAAGGCCATGCGCCTTTTTTGCGCTTCATTCACGGCATCCACTGATTCCAAAAACAGCGGCGACACCCCCGCGTTCCTGGCGGTATGGATAAGGGCGCGCACATCCTTGGGAAAACACGATCCCCCATAGCCAAGGCCGGGATAGATGAAGTGATAGCCGATACGATGATCCGCCCCGATGCCGTTGCGCACTTCGCGCACATCCGCCCCCGTCTGTTCGCAGATGGCGGCAATTTCATTGATAAAAGAAATTTTTGCCGCCAGGAGGCAATTGGCGGCATATTTGATCATTTCCGCGCTTCGCACGCTGACGACGATCATCTTGTCCCGGCTGCGGGCAAAAGGAGCGTAAATCTCCCGCAAAAGAGCGGCGGACTCCTCGCGGCCGGTGCCCACCACAACGCGATCCGGTTTCATGAAGTCGTTGACGGCGTCCCCCTCTTTTAAGAATTCCGGGTTGGAGACCACGTCAAAATCAAGGTTCCGGCCACTCCGCTCCAGTTCTTTGGCAATAAGGACGCGCACGGCGTCAGCAGTGCCCACGGGCACGGTGGACTTGTTCACCACAATCAGGGGAGTCCGCATTGCCCGCCCTATTCCCGCCGCGGCATCCATGACCTGCGAAAGGTCGCAGGAACCATCGGGACGTGAGGGCGTGCCAACGCAGATAAAAGCGATCTGCGCCTGCGCCAGGCCCTGATCCATGCTGGTGGTAAAAAGAAGCCGGCCGTCCATGCGGTTCCGCAACACCAGATCTTCAAGTCCTGGTTCATAAATGTGCAATTGTCCGTTTTCCAGGGAGACCACAATCGCCTGATTCACGTCCACGCAAACGACATCGTTTCCCATTTCCGCGAAACAGGCCGCGCTGACAAGACCCACATACCCCGTGCCGATGACGCAGATTCTCATATCTTCTTTCCTTCCGCCGGTTGGTTGTTTCCGGCCCTCAGTTTTTGGGAAGGACTGATTTATCGGGGCTCCGCCCCGAGCCTCGCCGGGGGGCATGATGCCCCCCGGACCCCCTCATTCGACAAGGATTTGCCTGCAACCCATTAGTTTAATTTGTGAACTGCCCGAAGGAGACGAACGCGACGCGGATTCTCACGCGCCGGAGCGGACGCCGCACGGCGGCAGATCAGATACCACTTCACGGGAAAAAGCTCCAGAACCGTTTCCGGTATGGTCTGGAACCTCTCCCTTCAGGTAGGGGAGCAATCCACCCGGCTGCGCATCCGCCGGATGGAGGGAGTCAAGCGGCGGATGGAGCCGGGTGGATTGAAACATCAGTCCTTCCCCGAGGACCTGTTTTCGTCAATTCCAGCCTGCCAGGAGAGCGCAAATCCAGAGTAGAAAGGCCCCGGCAATGCCGGCCAGGCGCAGGTGGCGAATGAGCGCCGCCACATCCTCCTGTTCCCAGGCCCGCCCCTGGGGACCGATAAGGGGTTTGCGCACCGGCAGGCCGTGGTATACCGCCGGTCCCCCCATTCCAGCTCCATGCAGCCAGGCCGCCGCCGCCATCGGCCAGCCGGCGTTGGGGCTGGCCATGCGCCCGGCCTCCCGCGCCACCTGCCGCCAGCCCGGCCAGATAAACACTGTTTTTAGGAGAGGGGCTGTAAGATAGAGAAAAAAAGCCGTCAATCGTGCGGGGAAAAAGGCCAGACAGTCGTCCGCCCTGGCCGCTGCCCGACCGAAAAGCAGCCAGCGTTCCGTCTTGTATCCCCAGAGGGAATCCAGCGTGCTGACGGCCTTGTATGCCCAAAGGCCGGCCGGACCCGCCAGCAGCAGCCAGAAGAACGGAGCCATAAAAGCATCGTTGAGATTCTCGCTCAATGTTTCCGCCAGAGTCCGGCGCAGATCCGTCCGTTCCATGGCTGAAGTCTCGCGGGTCACCAGCATCTGCACGGCGGTTCGGGCTTCCGCAAGACTTCCCTGTTCCGTCAGATCCAGGGCCAGGCGGCCTTCCCGCAACAAGGCTTCAAGAGCCAGCCCGGCCCAGGAAAAATAAACGGCGCACAGCAGACCGGCATAGGGAATATTCAGGCACAGGACGACTCCAAACCAGGCGGAAAAAACCACCGCCCCGGCGGCGGCAGCGCCCATGATCAGAGCTGGTCCCCTGGGCCGCAGAAGGGCCTCCAGCGCATCGGCCAGACGGGCGATTCCCTGTACGGGGTGAGGCAGGCGGCGAAAGCCGGGACGCAGAAGCTCCAGGGAGAAAGCCAGAGGCGGCAGCCACCACGCGGAAGGGAAAGGAAAAAAAAAGACGCCGGTTGCGATCATTTTCCCTCTGTGTTTTCCGCCGGAGGCATTTCCTCTTCCAAAAGGCCGGTTCCGGCCATGGCCTGAATCAGCAGAATGCCTGCGGCCGTAGACAGATTCAGGCTGCGCACAGGCCCGCGCAGGGGAATGCGAACCCGGTGCGGGGTGCGGGCCAGTACGGCCTCCGGCAGACCGCGGGTTTCCGGTCCCAAAAGGAGGGTATCCTCGCGGGAAAAGACAAAACGGTGTGCGGCCTGCCCGCTTCGGCTACTGCTGGCCACCAGACGCTTGTTCCGGCCGGCTTTTTCCAGATAGGCATCAAGATTCGGCCAGACAAAAAGCCGCACATGGGGCCAGTAATCCAGTCCGGCCCGTTTCAGGTAACGATCTTGCAGACTGAAGCCCAAAGGTTCTACCAGATGCAGTTCCACGCCCACAGCGGCGCAGAGGCGGGCCACATTCCCGGTATTGGGGGGAATTTCCGGTTCAAAGAGAAGCAGGTGCATCAGGGGGAACCAAGGGCGCGTTCAATACAGGCAAAGGCGTTATGGGCGTGAATGGATTCATAGCTCTCCACCTCCACCCGGAACCAGGCCACCTGCGGATGAACCTCCAGAATGCGGGCCACGTTTCTGACGACATCCTCCACGAAGCAGGGAGCGGCAAAGGCATGTTCGGTGACAAATTTTTCGTCTTCACGCTTGAGCACCGGATAGGTGGGAGAGGAAGCCGAGGCCTCGGCTATCTCAATGAACTCCTCAAGCCAGTTGAATCCCTTGAGCCGCAGACTGAGGCGAACGTCAGCCCGCTGACTGTGCGCCCCTTCCTCGCTGATGGCCTTGGAACAGGGACAAACCGTCATGACCGGCACTGTCATTTCCAGAAGAAAAAAGGGCCTGTCCCCTTCCAGTTCCCCGGTGAGGCGGCATTCATAGGCTTGCAGTCCGCCGGCCCCGGTTACCGGCGCCCTGCGTTCCAGAAAAAAGGGAAAGCGGAAAATGATCCGCGTCCGGCGGGCCTCAAGGCGCTCCCTGATATTCTCCAGCAGTTCCTTTACGCTTCCATAGCTGAGATCCTCATGCCACCCCTCCAGAACTTCCAGAAAACGGCTCATGTGCGTGCCCTTGAAATGGGCCGGCAGGTCAACCCCCAGTTCCACGGTGGCCACGGTATGCTGGCTGCCCGCTCCCCGCTGGCTGACCCGGAGGGGGAGCTTCAGATTTCTGATCCCCACGCCGTCAATGGCCAGGGGCACTTCCGCCTGCCGGCTTTGCACGTCTTCCATGCCGCACGCTCGGGGCTTATCGGAGATTTTCGCCTGTGGTCGCCAAACTCAGACGTCCGAGCTTCACGCCTTTGGTGGCAATGAGGCGTTCCGCCAGATCATGCACATCACGGCAGGTCCCTTTTAATACCAGAACTTCCAAGCAGTTATGATGATCCAGATGCACATGCAGGGTTGTAATCACCAAGTGGAGGAAATCGTGCTGCGCATGGATAATTCTCTGAGCCAAATCGCTTTTGTGGTGATCGTAAACAAGGGTCAGGGTCGCGGCCACCGTCCCTTCAGTCTCCCATTCCTCGCGAACCAGGGCATTGCGGATAAGATCCCGGATGGCCTCGGAACGGTTGGTATAGCTCTGCCGGGCGCATAAGGCGTCAAACCGGCTTAAGAGATCGGAGTCCAGCGATACGCCGAAACGGATGGTAGCGCCCATCGTCCTATCCTCCCCGCTGTCCGAGCTTTTTGCCGATCTCCCAGAGATTCACCGTGACTAGAGTCTCCCGGGAATGCAGGTCCGGCACCCTTTCCCGGACAACCCGGCGGGAGAAAAGACCCTCTCCCTCCAGAGCCTGTCGGAACAGGGTATACACTGTTCTGTCCGGTTCCGCTATCCAGATTATTCCTTCCCTGGCCAGGGCATGGCGGAAAAAATCCAGGAGCGGACGGATAAACCGGTGTTCATAGACGATATCCCCGGCCCAGATATACTCGCAGGAGGCAGGCAAAACGGCCGGAAAGCGCCAGTCCATGACAACCAAGAGTGGAGCCGGCGTCCCGTTGGAAACGGCGTTTGCCCGGGCGTAAACCAGTGCCGCCGGTTCGTAATCCACTCCCAGGACCTTGGCGCCGAGGCTTTGCGCCACCAGGGCGGTGAATCCCAGACCACAGCCCAGATCCAGGCAATACCTGTCCTTGATGCGCATCCGGTTCGCCTGCAGCCAGGAGGCCAATGTCAGGCTGGCCGGCCAGAGTTCCACCCAGTACGGCAGACGCTCATCCTCACCACAGATCTCTTCCGTGACGGCATTCCACAGAGATTCCAGATCGGCCGGCCGGGACAAAGTCCATTTCCGTCCACAGGCGGAAACAACAATATGGCCTTTCTCCCGATCCAGAGGGGAAAACGGTTCCTTCATGCACATGCCCCGCATCCGGAATCGTTGAAACCAAAATTACACCAATTGCAGGTATCCGAGGAAATCAGCGGCGCAGCCGTTCAGACGGCAGTCAATATAGCGCGAAATATATTGTTCAAAGGTCATCCGGCGCTGGAAAATGGTGTAGCGCTGATCAGGGGCGATGAATCCGAGACCGTGAAAAGCGGCTACCTGAGGATGAATGGGTAAATCAAAGGAAGCGTAAGACGGGAAAGGGGCCGGCAGATGGGCCAACGCCTCGTCGCCCATAGGGGAAAAGCCCAGATGGGCCAGAACCGCCTGGGCGATGCGCAGGAGCAGTTCCCGTCCCGGATGGTTGACCGTATGAAACAGCGGGCGTTCCTTCCAGCGCTCCAGAGTCCAGTCCGCCAGCGCAACGCAGGCGCCCTGTTCCTTGCTTCGTTCCCTGGCGATACATCCGTCCAGGACGGCCTGCAGATCAACGAAGGAGGAAAGATCCCTGCGCAGATAAACGGTCAGGATGGCTCGCTTGGAAGCGCCCTCGTCAATCAGGCGATTCAACAGAATATCGCCGAAGGCAATGGGCCCGTCGCCGGTCCAGAGCGGCCAGTATCCGTTAAAAAAGGGATTGGGCAGCTTCAGGCTCCCGGCTGACGCGGGCAGGCGGCGCAACAGGGCCTCCGAGGCCAGATCTCCCCACTGGGAGTCCAGGTGCTGGTAGAGGAAGAGCGCGCATTCTTCCAGGGACTCCGCCGGAATGGCCTGTTTCGCGTAATTGACGTAATATTCCAGGCGATAGGCGCGCCGGAAGGCTGGCGAGGCGTTCAACAGGGCTTGCAGTTCTTCCCCGTGGCAGTTGGCATGGAGGAGACAAAGCGGCCGCTGCATACAATCCCGCTGCCTTTCATTCCAGAGTCAGGCCGTGGCGGTCCGCCTGCCGGATGATGTCCCGGGCCATGGCGGCGTCTTTGGTGTATCGGGCGGTTCGCAGGATGAAGGAGGCGGTTGTCCGCGCCTTTTCCCTCTCGCCGCCGGCCAGAAAGACGGAGAAAAGCTGACGGTAAGAGGCCAGGGTCGGGGCCAGGACAACGAGATCGCGGGCTATGGCCCTGGCTCCGCTGAAATCGTTGGCCAAAAGGCAGATTTTGACGCCCAGGGCGAGGAAGGCCGCGTTGTCGGCAAAGCGGCGCCGGCAAAGTTTGAAAATGAGACGGGCCAAATCAGCTTTCTGCGCTTTCACGGCGTCACCCAGACGCCGCAGAATTCCGGGCAGGGGTTCCTTCGCCAGGGCCGCGGTATCCACAGCAAGGTAAGGGGCAAAGATCCTGTTCTTCAACATCGCTTTTACCTGGGGCACATGGCGGAGGACACCGGTATCCCGCCGGCCTTTTTTGCCTGCCTGGGCGTAGAATTTTTTAAGATTGCGCGGGTTCTCCCCCACATAAATGGCGTCTCCCCTGGCGATCTTCTCCTCATAATCCTGCTGGGAACGGAAAGAATAGTGGTTGAGACGGGCCCGATCCATCGCCGCCGGGGCAAAGCCTCCGATGGTGGGACAGTGGTCGGTGGTAACGGCGTAATGGCCTTGCTTGTAGATAAAATCATGAGGAGACAGGGGCATATCCACAAGATTCGGGCGCACAACGCTCTTGACGAAAATTTCAACGCCGTGGCGTTCCGGATAATTCTCCAGCACCAGACCCGTCGGCCGGGAAAGGTGTCCCGCGGAACCGAAAGGGCACATGTTCACCGCCAAGCCGGCATAGTCCTCATATTCGCTGAGCAGGGCGCGGGCGTCCTGCTCGCGGGGAAGAAAGAGGAACTCATCCAAATCAAAAAAGGCCATCCAGACAAAATCCGGGCCATTATCGCGCAGGCAGTGGTTATAGGCCGTCAACTGCATCCCCTGGCCGGGAATCGTATAGGTATCCACGATCCGGGCGTCATAAAAATCGGCCAGCACATCCCGGATGGGGACCCGGCTCTCATTGTCGTAGAGAAAACTTTTTTCAAACCCGATGAGATAATGGTAGGCAACCCATTCGCGCAGGTAAGGGGTCTCATCCTTGGCAATGGCGCAAAGAGACAGATAGCGGCGGCCTTGGTCAGACATGGGATCCGGAAAACAGGGGTAGAGTGAGAAAAAACCCGCTTTACTTGCGGTCCAAGCTTTGTAAAAATAAAACAGTTCCTTCCGGTGCGCAAGGCTACTGGGATATGCGCTGAAAAATAAACGTTTTCCCGCAGGATCGCCAGCCGAAAAGCGTGGTTTTCGGCTGGCTCAGGCAGCAACGCGGGGCATCGGCCTTCCGGCCGATGTTTCCTGATTTCCGCGGCAACCAGGAATATGGACGCGCCTGAGCAACTCTCCCCTCTTTCCAGCGAGACATCTGATGCGTTTCGCCCTCCGGGCCAAATCGATCCTTACCCTCGGCGGAGAAGCTCCAGCCAGGGGGATGCCAGCCTTGAACGCGCCCCTTCGCCCCCTGCATAACGGGATACTCCGCATCCGCGGGGCGCTTCTTGAAGCCGTCGAAACATATCCGGCCTTTAAAAAAGGAGGAGAATCCCTTCCTGTTCTGGATCTGGGCGAGGTCACCCTGGCCCCCGGATTCGTCAACTGCCATTGTCACCTGGAACTTTCCCATCTTGCGGGCAAAACCGTCCGCGGTCAGGGGTTTGTCCCCTGGCTCAAAAGCATTGCCGATCTGACGGCCGAGACGCCATCTCCGGAAGATCTGCGCGCGGCGGTGGCCTCCGCCGCAGCCCAACTAACCGCTGGCCACACTGTCCATGTGGGGGATGTCGGCAGCCGCGCCCCTCTTGCCGTGGCTGAAGTCCTGGCCCAAGGCGATCCCCCGGAAAACGGAGGAAAGGCGACGGAGTCCGGCCGGGAATTTTTGCCCCCCCCGCAGCGCGATTCTCTCCGGGATCGCCTCAGTCCGGCGCCCCCCGCCCTGTCCGCCACGCATTTCCTGGAAGCCTTCGGCTTTGCGCAACCGTCTTCCCCTCTGCCTCCAGCCCTGGCGGCTGGCGGGCACGCCCCGCCCGCCGCCGCCACCCTGCCCGAATATCTTTATCCCTCCTGCGCAATCTCCGCCCATAGCCTTTACAGCACCTGCGCCGCAACCCTGCAAGCCGTCCGCGGCTGGTGCAGAGAGAACAAGCGTCCTTTCAGCCTGCATCTGGCGGAATCCTTCGAGGAAACCCTCTGTCTGCGCGAAGGACGGGGCGCTTTATACCAATTTTTGCAGGCCCGGCTTCTGCCCGCGGACTGGAGGGCGCCGGGCCTTGCCCCAACGCCCTTTGCCGCCCGTCTGGGACTGCTTGGTCCGGATACCCTGGCCATTCACTGTACCCAGTGCGAGGCGAAAGATATCAGCACCCTGCAACAAAACGGGGTCAGTTGTTGCCTGTGCCCGCGCAGCAACGCCTTTATCGGCACGGGCCGCGCCCCGGCCCTGGATATGGCGGACGCCGGCATCCTCCTGTGCTTGGGCACGGACGGTTTGTCCTCCAACCAGGATCTGGACATGGGCAGGGAAATGCGCGCCGCCCAGAAGATATGGGGGTTTTCTCCGCAGGCTGTTCTGCGCATGGCTACGCTGAACGGCGCCCACGCCCTCGGCCTGTCCCGGAAACTGGGCAGCCTTGAACCAGGGAAACTGGCCGCCGTGAGCCTTATCTCGGATTGTTGAACGCGGAACGCTCTGGAGGTGCGCATGATCATGACCAAATGGCCCCACAAGGATCTGCTGGATACGGATCATCTGACCCTTGCCGAAGTCACATATCTTCTCAATATGGCCCGTGAATTTCAAGAGATCAACACTCGCCCGGTAAAAAAGGTCCCGACCCTGCGAGGCAAGGGAGTGGTCCTCTTTTTCGCCGAGGACAGCACCCGGACAAAAACCTCTTTTGACGTTGCCGGCAAACGGTTGTCCGCCGACACTTTTTCCCTGGGCAAATCCGGGAGCAGCATCGCCAAGGGGGAAAGCCTGAAAGACACGGCCCTCACCTTGCAAGCCATGTCCCCGGACATTATCGTCATCCGGCATTCCTCCAGCGGCGCCGCCCGTTTTCTGGCCGAACGCCTCGCCTGTTCCGTGGTCAACGCCGGTGACGGCTGGCATGCCCACCCTACCCAGGCCCTGCTGGACGCCTATACCCTGCGGGAATACTGGCAGGGAAAAATGGCCGGAAAGACACTGCTTATTGTGGGCGACATCACCCATAGCCGGGTGGCCCGTTCCAATATTCATCTTCTGAATCTTCTGGGAATCTCGGTGCGGGTTTTCGGCCCCAAAACCCTTCTGCCCCGCGATATCGATGCCTGGCCGGTTTCGGTCTACGCAAATCTTTCCGAGGCCGTTGCCGGCGTGGATGCCGTTATGTGCCTGCGCCTGCAATTGGAACGGCAGCAGGCCGGCCTGCTGCCGGATCTCTCAGAATACGCCGCGCAATTCTGCCTTACCAGGGACCATCTGGCCAAAGCCGCCCCGGGCGCTCCCCTTCTCCACCCCGGCCCCATCAACAGGGGGCTGGAGATCGCTTCCGATCTGGCGGATGCTCCGGAAAGCCGCATCCTGGATCAGGTGGCGGCGGGCGTAGCCCTGCGCATGGCCGTTCTTTTTACCTTGGGCATGCGCAACGAATACGCATCGGAGGAACCCCATGTATCGCCATCCTGAACAGGCCCCCTCTTCGCTGTTGATCAGGGAAGCCCTGCTCTGTCCGCCTGGACAGGAGGTCCGGTCCTGCGACACCCTTCTCCAGGACGGAAAAATTGCCGCCGTCGCCTCTTCCCTGGACGCTCCCTCCGGCACAGAAATCCTGCAGGCCAAAGGAAAGTACCTTTTCCCCTCTTTCATTGACGCACATGCGCACCTGCGCGAACCGGGCCAGGAATACAAGGAGGACATCGCCTCGGGCTTGAACGCCGCCGTCCACGGCGGTTTCGGAACCGTTTTCGCCATGGGGAACACCAATCCCTGCAACGACGCCTCCGCCGTTACCCGTTTCATGCTGGAACGGACCAGAACCGCCTGGCCTCATGGACCGCGGCTGTATCCTGTGGGCGCCCTGACCCTGGGTCTGGAAGGCACAGCCCTTTCCCCCATGGGGGAATTGGCGCAAGCCGGCTGCATCGCCTTTTCCAACGACGGCAGACCCGTGGCCGACACGGAAATTTTTCGGCGCGGCATGGAGTACGCGGCCCAATGGAACAGGATCGTCATTGATCACTGCGAGGACCCTTTCCTGGCCAAAGACAGCCACATGAACGAAGGACGCATGAGCAGCCGTCTCGGCGTCAAAGGACAGCCCACCGTGGCGGAAGCCCTGCATGTGGCCCGCGACATCCTTCTGGCCGAGTATCTGGATCTTCCCGTACATCTGGCCCATATCAGCTGCCGTCAATCCGTGGAGCTTCTTCGTTTCGCCAGGGAGAGGGGGGTCAAGGTCACGGCGGAAACCTGTCCCCACTATCTCTTGCTTGAGGAAACCGCTCTGGACGGCTACGCTACGGCCGCCAAGGTCAACCCCCCCCTGCGTTCGGCAGAAGATACGGCCGCTGTAAGGAAAGCTCTGACGGAAGGCATCTTTGATATCCTCGTTACCGATCATGCCCCCCATGCAGCCCATGAGAAGGAAAACACGCTGGACGCCGCCCCTAACGGTATCATCGGCCTGGAGACCGCCGTTCCCCTGACCTTTGCCCTGGTCCGGCGCGGGGAACTGACCCTCCCGGCCTTTACCCGCCTCTGGCACTATGGCCCGGCCGCGATTTTCCATTTGCCGGCCATCACCTTCACCCCGGGCGACGCGGCAGATCTGTTCCTCTTTGATCCGGACCGGGAATGGCGCGTAAGCCGCGAAACCCTGCACTCAAAAAGTTTGAATACCCCCTTTCTGGGGCAAATCTTGCGGGGGCAAGTCGTCGCCCACTGGATCGGAGGGTACCGCCTGGTCTGAAACGTACCAGCCAGGGCAATCGAATGAATTATTAGAAAAAGTCTAGAAGTATTGCTGTCTCTCCGGTAGTCTGTGGGAAAAACTGGAGGGACATATGGCAGAGCGCTTGCCCATAGCCATTATCGAACA
>JAISNZ010000169.1 GCA_031275955.1 Desulfovibrio sp.
AGACGGAAGAGGCTTTTTCCCTGCGTACCCGTTCCATGGCGGAAGTATTGGCGGAGCAGGGGGATCTTGCCGGCGCCCTGGATATCTACCAGGAAATCATCCAATCCGCCCCGGAAGAAGAAAGAAGATCTCTTGAAGCCAGGGCCGAGGAACTTTCCCGCCGCATGACGGCCGGCACAGCGCAACAGGAACAAACGGGAGAAACGGATGATGCCTCCGACAAGGAAAATAACCGTTTGATCGGGATTTTGGAATCCCTGGCCAGGCGGCTTGAGGCCAGAGCCCGCTAACTGTAATCTTTTATTCCCAGAGGTACGCCTGTGCAGCGAATGATCTTGATTCTCCTTGTTGTCTGCACCCTCCCCGGATGGGGGTGCACATACAGCCAGTCCTTGAAGGATATCTGGAAATTCAGCGACAAACAATTCCGCGCCTATGTGAATACCCCTGCCGTTATTGACATGGAGGCCACGGGCGATTGCGAAGCGTATGAGCTGGCCTTGGGAGAAGCCGTCCTGACGGTGGACGACCGGTTGCAGCGTTTTGTCCGGGCCATGGAAAACGGGGACCGCAATCCGGACCAGAACTGGGTTTTGGCGATCATGCGGCGCTTTCCCTGGTTGTCCGGCGTGGCCCTGGTGGATGCAGACGGGACCCCTCTGGCCCGCTACCCCGAATATTTTATGAAAGAATTTGACGTCAGCGCCCTTTTGGAAGCCGACCCGAAACAGAGCATCAGTTCCTTGCGGGCCTATGTGCAACAGTCTCCGTTCGGGCCGGAAATCTATCTCGCCCATCCTGTTTTCGCCAGCGGAAATTTTCGGGGCCTGGTTGTCGCCTATTTTGATCCTCGCGCCCTGGCCGGCCTGAGCGAGGAGGCGGACCAATTCATGCTGGCCTCGCCTGCGGGAGTGGTTTGGGCCGGACAATTCGACGCCGCGGCCACCCCTGTCGGGCAAGCTGACTGGGAAGAAATTCTCGGGCGCCGATCCCGCGGTCTTATCGGGCCTTCGGAGAACAGATTTTTCTGGACTACCCGCTATGTCGGCAACCTGCCGCTGATCTACGCCATTCCCACGAGCGCCGTGGACAGGCAACTGGCCATGAAAGATCCGGAACTGCCTCCGGAGGAAATTGCCGACGCCAGATTCGTAAAACCCCCGGCCCCTTCCGGCACAGGCAGCGTCGGCAATATCGGCAGCCCCGATCTTAGCCCTCTCCCTTCCCCTGATCAGCCCGTATCCACTTCAGGAGCCCTGCCCCTGGAAGAATAATTCTGCCCAAGGAGATCCCGCATGTCCCCCGTTCCTGCCGCAACCGACAGCAGCAGCCGCCAGATTACCGTCACGGAGCATCTTCTTCTGCATCAGAAGAAGTCCCCGGAGGCATCGGGCGTCTTCACCCAACTGCTCTATGACTTGATTCTGGCTGCCAAACTTATCGCCCGCAGCGTCAACAAGGCCGGCCTTCTGGATGTCCTTGGCGGGACGGGTGAGACGAACGTGCAAGGGGAACATGTGCAGAAACTGGACGAATTCGCCAATCGCATCCTCATCCACCGTATGGAGCGAAGCGGCGCCCTTTGCGCCATGGCCTCGGAGGAGAACGCAGATCTCATTTCCATACCCCGACAGTTCGCCAAGGGTGATTATATCCTGATTTTTGATCCTTTGGACGGTTCCAGCAACATTGACGTCAACATCAACGTGGGCACCATTTTTTCCATTTTGCGCCGCATTTCTCCCCGGGAGGAGGAAGTGACGCTTGGCGACGTGCTCCAACCCGGCTATCAGCAGGTGGGGGCCGGTTATGTCCTCTACGGTCCGTCCACCATGCTTGTCTACACCACCGGCCACGGGGTGCACGGGTTCACCCTGGATCCCAGCGTGGGGGAATTTCTCCTCTCCCATGCCAAGATCACGATTCCGGCCAACGGCAATATCTATTCCGTCAACGAGGGCAATCTTTTCTATTGGAATGAGGCCACGGCCAGGGCGATCGCCTCTTTCAAAAGCAGGGAAAACCCTGGGAAAAAACCCTATTCCCTCCGATATGTGGGTTCCCTGGTGGCGGATTTCCACAGGACTCTTTTTTACGGCGGCATCTTCATGTATCCCCTGGACTACAAGAACCGTGAAAAACCGCGCGGGAAACTTCGCTTGCTCTGTGAAGCTTCCCCCATGGCCTTTTTGGCCGAGCAGGCCGGGGGGGCCGCATCTGATGGGGAACAGAGGATTTTGGATATCGTGCCCCAGGAACTGCACCAACGCGTTCCTCTGTACGTCGGCGCCAAGGAAGACGTGGATTTTGTCACGGCCCTCCTGCGGGAGGGGTAACTCCGATACCCATCAAGCATAGAGGTCTTTTTGTTTATGCTTTGTCTCGGGATTGAAACCTCCTGTGACGATACCTCCCTGGCCTTGGTGAAAGACGGCCGCCTGCTGGCCCAGGAAAGCGCCGGCCAGGCGGATCTTCATGCTCTCTTCGGCGGCGTGGTGCCGGAGCTGGCCTCACGGGAACATGCCCGTTTCATTGGCCCCCTGTGCGACAAACTCCTCCGGGACAACCGGTATGTCGCGGCGGATCTGGATCTGGTGGCCGTGGCCCGCGGCCCTGGCCTCCTGGGGAGTCTTCTCGTGGGGATAGCCTTTGCCAAATCCCTGGCAGTGGGCAGCGGGGCGCTTTTCATTGGCGTGAATCACCTGCATGCCCATCTTCTGGCCGCCGGCCTGGAAAAAAAACTGCTCTATCCTGCCCTTGGCTTGCTGGTTTCCGGGGGACACACGCATCTGTACCGGGTGGAAGGTCCGGCCGCTTTTTCCCCTTTGGGGAAAACCCTGGATGATGCCGCGGGAGAGGCCTTTGACAAGGCCGGGAAAATGCTCGGCCTGCCATACCCGGCCGGCCGTCAGATGGATTTTTTGGCCGGGAAGGGCAGGGCGGATCCCCGGCTTTTCCCTCGCCCGCACATGCGTTCCGGGACGTTGGATTTCAGCTTCAGCGGTCTGAAAACAGCCATGCGCGCCCAGGCGAAACCTTCCTTGCGGGTTTCCTGGGATGCCGCCACCGGAAAGGCCGTCCTGCCAAAGGACCCGGAACAATACGCCGCTCTTGCCGATTGTTGCGCTTCTTTTCGTCTGGCTGTGGTGGAGACGCTTGCGGCCAAGATGCAGGCGGCTCTGGATGCCCCCGATCAGGCGGATATCCGTTGCCTTCTCCTGGCGGGGGGCGTGGCGGCCAACTCTCTGCTGCGCGCCTCCATAGCGCGTCTGGCCGCCTCCAGAGAAAAAGCCTTCCTTGTCCCCGCCCCCGCGTTATGCGCGGACAACGGCGCCATGGTGGCCTATCTCGGCGGGCTTCTGGCGGAAGAGGGCTTCTGCCATCCCCTGAGCATGGAAGCTGTCCCCAGAGGAAGGCCCATCCCCGATGACATGAGGCGGAGGATTGGCCAATTCCCCTTGACAGCCCCATGATGGACAACTATTAGTCAAGGCAGTCGCATGTATTGAGGCGACGAAAAGGAGAAGCGTATGGCCACCTCGGTTACCGACAATACCTTTGAAGCGGAAGTCCTCAAGGCCCCCGTTCCTGTCCTTGTGGATTTCTGGGCTCCCTGGTGCGGTCCCTGCCGCGCCATCGGCCCGGTGGTGGATGAACTGGCCGCGGAATATGACGGCAGGATCCGGGTCTATAAACTGAATGTGGATGAGAACCCCGCTTCCCCCGGCCTTTTCAATATCAGGGCCATCCCGACCCTGATTGTTTTCAAGGATGGGCAGGTGGTCGAACAGATCACCGGGGCCGTATCCAAAACCAGCATCAAAGAGGTTCTTGACCGAAAGGCTCTTGCCTGATGCCTTGTTACGACGCTCTGGTTCTTGGCGCGGGACCGGCGGGGATCACCGCCGCCCTGTATCTTGCCCGTTGCGGCATTTCCGTGGGACTTGTGGAACAACTTGCCCCCGGCGGTCTTGTCCTCCTCACCCATACGATTGAGAATTATCCCGGTTTTCCCAAGGGCATTTCGGGATATGAACTGGCGGACGCCTTTACCGCCCAGCTTGCGCCCTACAAAAATTTGATCCATATCCACGACGAGGTCTCGGAAGCGGATTTGCTGGCGTCCCCCAAACGGCTTCGCGTAGGGCAACAATGGCTGGAGGCGGAAGCGGTTATCCTGGCCATGGGCGGAACCTACCGCTCTCTGGGTCTTCCGGATGAGCAGAAATTTCTTGGCCGGGGCGTTTCCCATTGCGCGCTGTGCGACGGCAATTTCTTCCGCAATCAAATCGTAGGCGTGGTCGGGGGAGGGGATTCCGCCCTTGAGGAAACCCTCTATCTGGGGAATATCGTTTCCAGGATTCATCTGATTCACCGCAGGGACGCATTTCGGGCTGCCTCCGTCTACCAGGACAAGGTGCGGGCCATGCCCAATGTTGCCCTGGAACTCTCCACCGTGGTGGAACGACTCCATGGAAAGGACATTCTGGAGGGGGTCACCCTGAAACGCCTGCGCACAGGGGAAGAGGAATACCTGCCCCTGAGCGGTCTTTTTATCTTCGCCGGTTTCCTCCCCCGGACGCAAATTCTGCCGCCGGACATCGGCCTGAACGCGGAAGGTTTTATTTTTACGGATATGGAAATGCGGACGGCTATCCCCGGTGTTTTTGCCGCAGGGGACATCCGCGCGAAACTTTGCCGTCAGGTCGTTACCGCTGTGGGGGACGGCGCTGTAGCGGCCAATGCGGCTTTTACCTACCTGGAACAACGGCATGGTTAACAGATCCGTCCGATGGCTGAGTCTGATTGTACTGGCGGTCTTCCTTTCCGGTTGCGGCCTTATTGACTATTTTTATCTGCCTCCAGCGGAAGATACCGCACAGGAACTGTTTGAGGCCGGCAACGACGCCATGCGCGAGAAGGACTACGTTGCCGCCAGCGCCTATTTTTCCAAGCTCAAGGAAAACTTCCCCTTCAGCCCTTATGCTGTGGAAGCTGAACTGGCCTTGGCCGACGCCTATTTTCTGGACGAGGAATGGGCCCTGGCCGCGGAAGCCTATAAGGACTTCGAATCCATGCACCCCCGGCATGAGGCCATTCCCTATGTCCTTTTTTCCATCGGCGTGGCGAACCTGAACGGCTATCCCTCCATCGACCGTTCCCCCCAACAGGTGGAAGAGGCCTATTCCTACTTCAGCCGCCTGACGGAGAGCTATCCCAACACGGAATACGCCGAAGGGGCCAGGGAACAGATGGCGCGCTGCCGTCGCCTCATGGCCGAACACGATCTCTACGTGGCGGATTTCTATTTCCGCATGGATCGATATACCTCAGCCCTGTTGCGGTACAAGGACATTATCGCCAAATACCCGGATGTGCCGGAGGTTTTCGAGCATGCCCAACTGAAGGCCAAGGCCTCCCTGATCCGGGATATGGAAAATCAATCCGAAGAAACCCGCCGGGAACGGGAAGGAAGCTGGCGTCACTGGTTTAACTGGCTTTGAGCCCAAGACCCGCGCGCAAACTAAGGCCTGTCCTTTGGTCGATCTCCCGTGCGCGGGACATTCCTTCCGCGCGTATCTCCAGCGAAGCGGGCCTGTTCCCGGCCCAATTTGCGCCGTACAGATTTGACCGTTGACGGTCAGGCCCTCGCCCGCCATGAACCCCAGCTTTCTTTTCCCTCTGCCCAAAGAGAACCGCAGGCCTGAAAATTCAGGCACAAAGCTTGCATGGCAAAAGAAAAAATGGCACTATCAGACCGTTCACACTTCTGACCCTGTGACCGGAACAGACTGCCATGGCTCTTGGGCTTCTCCAGAAACTCCAGCTTTCGCAACAGCTCATCATGACGCCGCAACTGCAGCAGGCCATCCGGCTTTTGCAGCTCTCCCGCGTGGAATTGCTGGAAACCGTTCAGCAGGAACTTCTGGAAAATCCCTTTCTTGAAGAATCATATGAAGAAGCCCCGGTGGCGGTGGAGGAGCAGCGACCATCTCCTGAAGAAGATGCCGATGCCTACACCCGGGAAGCGGCCAGAAACGCGGATTGGGAGGATTATCTCGGCGAATTTGCCAGTACCTCCCGCCAGTCTTCCCAACGGGAACAGGAAAGCCTGGAAGAAGGCGCGACCTTTGAAGCCCGGTATGCCGCCAAGCCCACGCTGGAAGGGCACCTCCACTGGCAACTGCGCCTTTCCCGCCTGACCGAGAAGCAGATGGGCATAGGCGAAGCCATTATCGGCAACTTGAGTTCTTCGGGATATCTGCAGGCCGAGATTGGCGAAATCGCGGACCTCGCCCAGGCGTCCCCGGAAGAAGTTGAAGAGGTTCTTCAACAGATTCAAAGATTTGATCCGGTGGGGGTTGCCGCCCGGACTCCCTGTGAATGTCTTCTGGTTCAACTGGCCGTCCTGCGCTATGATCGCGATCCTGTCCTTGTCTCCCTTGTTTCCGAGCACCTTGAGGATCTGGAGGCAAAACGCTATAAATCCATTTTGCGCAAATTTAAATTAAGCTTAGAAGATCTTAAAGAATATCTTGATATTATTCAAAATTTGGATCCCATGCCGGGAGCCAGCTTTGGGGAAGGGGAGACAACCTATATTTCCCCTGACGTTTTTGTCTATCCCCTGGATGATGAATTTATTATCGCCCTTAATGAGGAAGGGTTACCTCAACTCCAGCTTTCCTCTTTATATGAAGACAGCCTTCAAGTGGTCAAGGATGCGGATAAAGAATATCTGCAGGAAAGGATGCGTTCCGCATCCTGGTTGATAAAAAGTTTATACCAAAGACAAAGAACGCTGTACAAAGTGATGGAAAGTATCGTAAAATATCAGAGAGATTTTTTTCTTTTTGGTGTCTCACACCTGAAACCTTTGATTCTCAAGGATATCGCGGATGATATTTCCATGCATGAATCCACTGTCAGCCGCATTACATCCAATAAGTATGCCGCCACCCCGCATGGCATTTTTGAGATGAAATTCTTTTTCAATAGTTCTCTGTCGTTGGCTGACGGCAGTGAAGTCGGCTCTGAAAGCGTAAAGGCCCAGATGAAAAAATACATCGCCGAGGAAGACCCGAAAGAACCCCTGAGTGATGAACGAATCGGCGAAATGCTCAAGGATGACCTGAAAGTGAATATTGCCAGACGGACAGTGGCCAAATACCGCACTGTCCTCAATATCCCGTCCTCTTCCAAACGCAGGGCTTTCTTCTGATCAGGGAACCCTTCGGCGCGGGGGAAAATCCGGAAACCGGTCGTTCTCACGGGAACCTTATGGAGAAACTTACAGCATTTTCTTTTTGAACCTGCGGAGGAGCCTATGAACATCGCCTTGACCTTTAAAAATTTTGAACCCTCTGATCATCTGCGCGCCTATGCGACCCGCCGGTTTGACAAATTACGCCGTTTTTTGCCCAAATCCGGAAATGTGGAGATGACCGCGGTTCTCACGGTAGACAAATTTCGCCACAAAGCGGATGTGCAATTTTCCGGCGACTACATTTCCATCAGCGCCCAGGAACAATCTTCCGATATGTACGCTACGGTTGATATGGTTCTGGATAAACTGGAAACCCAACTGAAACGGCACGCGGAACGCCTGAAGGCGAAAAAACGCCGTTCGGGGGGAAGCGAACGGGATTTCCCCCCGGATAATCCTTCCCCGGCGGAGGAAGACATTCCCCGCAAGCCCGGCCTGATCACAGCGGAACTTGTAGAACCCAAACCGCTCTTCATGCCGGAGGCCATCCTGCAGTTTGAGCAACGCCAGGATGACGTGGTTTTTGTCTTTCTTAACGCGGATGATTCCCGGATCAACATTCTGTATCGCCGCAAAAACGGTGACATCGGGCTGATTACTCCAGGTTAGGGCAGTTTACGAATGAAACGAGTGAATTGCTTTGCAAATCTGCAAGCATTTGCGGGCAAATCCTTTAATCATATGTACGCACCACGGACCCTTTTGCGGACAAATCGCGCTTGCGCCTTCCCATCCGATGGAACAGACCGCCCTTCATCCTTCCTTTCCCGTCATTGTCGTCACCGGACTTTCCGGATCCGGAAAAAGTTCCGCGCTTGATGTCTTTGAAGATATGGGATTTTTCACCGTGGATGGTCTGCCGGCCATCCTGGCTGTCCAGATGATCACCATGGTCGCCGCCACCCCCTTGCCGCATTACCGCGGCCTGGTCGTGGGAATGGATTTGCGGCAGGAAGGGTTCGTCAAAGACTATGAGCAGGCGCTCACCAAGTTGCGTCAGGGCGGCCATACCCCGGTTCTGATCTTTTTTGAGGCCAAGGCGGACATCCTTGTCAAACGCTACGCGACGACGCGCAGACCTCATCCCCTGGAAAAGGAAGGCCTGGGTTTGGAGCAGGCCCTGGAAGAGGAGCGCGCCCGTCTCTCCCCTCTGCATAAAGCCGCTGACGTGGTTATTGATACCTCGGATTATTCCATACACGATCTGCGCCGCATTCTTCAGGTCAAATGGCGGATCCTGGAGAATCGGGGACACCTTTTACGAGTGCATGTGATTTCTTTTGGTTTCAAATACGGAACCCCGGCCGAGGCGGATATCCTCTTTGATCTGCGTTTTTTGCCCAATCCGTATTTTATTCCGGATCTGAAGCCCTTATCCGGGACGGATGCGCCTGTGGCGGAATATGTGCTGGAACAGGAACCGGGAAGGGCCTTTTTGTCCCGGTTGACGGATTTCCTGGAATACCTCCTGGCCCAGTTTGAAAAAGAAGGCCGTTTTCGCCTGGCCATTGCCTTGGGATGCACCGGAGGACGGCATAGATCCGTAGCTGTGGCCGAAGCCCTGACGCGCAGGCTTCATGAGGCTGGCTACGCCTTTTCCCTGGAACACCGGCACCTGAACCTGGGCTGAGAACATTTCCCCATCACCTCAGCCCGGCAAAAATGCTCCAGGCCCGGCATCCATTCTCATTCCAAACAGGGGAGAACGATGACTTCACTCCAGACAGATATCCGGCAAGTCGGCATTATTGTGGTGACCCATGCGGACTACGGCAGCGCCCTTTTGCGGGCGGCGGAATACATTGCGGGGCCGGCGCAGGATTGCGCCTTCATCCAGGTGGATGCCACCCTTGAGGTCACGGACACGGTCAATCGCCTTAAAGAGGCCGCCAGCCGGCTGGATAACGGGCAGGGCGTCCTGGTCCTCACCGATATGTTTGGCGGCACGCCGACCAATTTGAGTCTTTCCCTCTTGGGGGCGCGGAGCGATGTGGAGGTCCTGACCGGAGTCAATCTCCCCATGCTCTTGAAAGTATTGGATAATCGGCAGATGCCGTTGACAGAATTGGCCGAATCCGCCCGAAAGGCTGGCTGTGAGGGAATCATCGCGGCCGGCACGGTGCTGCGCGCCAAAAATGACTCCCGCAGGGAAGGAAATACCGACAGCTCCAAGTAATTTTTTCCCCGATCCTACCTGTCGTCTGCTCGGGAAAGGGCCTTCGTGACATCCTGTCGCGGCGAAAGGCGCGCCAGTGTGAACGGCGCGACCTGTTCCCGCAGCAGCCGCCGGATCGAAATCGTCAGGATTTTGTTCCGGAATTCGAATACGCCGCTTGTTCCGCACAAAGAGATCCGCCGTGCCTCTGGCAGGACGGATCTCTTTGTTGCCAATGGGCCAGGCGGTGTACAGCAGGGACGTCTGAAACGCCCATAAGGTAAATTATGTTAACTTTTGAATCCGAAAAGAAAAAAGGAAGGCGGTTGTCCCCGTCTTCACCCGGGAATTTCCGCCTTCCCTCCTCCGCCAGCGGAGAAATATGTCGGCATGCTCTACAGAGAAAATTTTTCTCCCAGATAGACCGCCCGAACCTGGGGATCGTCGACCAGAACGCTCGGGGGGCCCTGAAGAAGCACCTGGCCTTCGTGCAACAGATACGCCCGGTCGCAGATATGCAAGGTTTCCCGCACGTTGTGATCGGAAATCAGGACACCGATCCCCCGTTTTTTCAAATCCATAATCAGGGTCTGGATGTCGTCCACTGCAAGCGGGTCAATGCCGGCAAAGGGTTCATCCAAGAGGATGAAAAGCGGATCCCGGATCAAAGACCGCGCGATCTCAAGCCGGCGCCGCTCCCCGCCGGAAAGATGGGCCGCAAGGGAATGCTGGAGATGGGCAATATGAAATTCTTCAAGCAGGCGTTGAGCTTTTTCGCGCTGAAGGACCTCGGAATAGCCTGTATATTCGAGGATGACGCGGAGATTGTCCAGAACGGAGAGACGGCGGAAAACGGAACTTTCCTGCGGCAGATAGGAAATGCCGTGTCGCGCCCGTTCGTGGAGGGGCCAGAGGGCGATATCCGCGCCATTGAGAAATACGGAGCCGGAGGTGGCTTTTTGCAGCCCGATAATCATGTAAAAGGTGGTGGTTTTTCCCGCTCCGT
>JAISNZ010000175.1 GCA_031275955.1 Desulfovibrio sp.
GAGGTCATTGCCGTGGACCGCTACCCCGGCGCGCCGGCCATGCAGGCGGCCCACAGAAGCCACACCCTGGACATGCTGAACGGCGCCGCCCTGCGGGATCTGGTCCGGCGGGAACGGCCGGATTTCATCGTCCCGGAAATTGAGGCCATTGCCACGGAAACCCTGCTGGAACTGGAAGGTGAAGGCTTCCGCGTCATCCCCACCGCCAGGGCCGCCCGCCTGACCATGAACCGGGAAGGCATCCGCCGTCTGGCCGCCGAAGAATCCGGCCTGCTCACCTCCCCTTACCGCTTCGCCGCAACCAGGGAGGAGTTCCTAAGGGCCGTCCGCGACATCGGTCTGCCCGCGGTAGTCAAGCCCGTCATGAGTTCTTCCGGCAAAGGGCAGAGCCTTGTCCGCTCCGCGGACGACCTGGATTCCGCCTGGGAATACGCCCAAAAAGGCGGCCGCGGGAGAGGGGGCCGGGTCATTGTGGAAGGCTTTGTCGCCTTTGATTACGAAATCACCCTGCTTACCGTCCGGCACCCCGGCGGCGTCATCTTCTGCGACCCCATCGGCCACTACCAGGAAGACGGCGATTACCGGCTCTCCTGGCAACCTCAGCCCATGAGCCCCTCCGCCCTGGCCGCCGCCCGCGGCATTGCCGAAACCATCACCGCCGCCCTGGGAGGGCACGGCATCTTCGGCGTGGAACTCTTCGTCCGCCAGGGCCAGGGCGGCGATCCCGACCTGGTCTACTTCAGCGAGGTTTCCCCCCGGCCCCACGATACCGGCCTCGTGACCTGCATTTCCCAGAATCTTTCCGAATTCGCCCTGCATGTCCGCGCCATCCTCGGCCTGCCCATCCCCTCCCTGCGCCGGTACGGACCAGCCGCCTCCGCGGCTGTCCTGGCTTACGGCACGGGCACGGCTCCCCTGTACCAGGATGTGGACAGGGCACTGGCTGAACCAGATACCGCCCTCGCGCTTTTCGGCAAACCGGAGCTCGCCGGCCGCCGCCGCATGGGCGTGGCCCTGGCCCTGGCCCCCACCCTGGATGAGGCCAAGGCCAAGGCCAAACGCGCCGCCGAGGCCGTCCGGGTACAGGCGGCGCCGTGATCTCTCTCCAGTACTCCCTGCTCAGCGAACTCTTCGCGGAAAACCAGATCGTCTTTGTCTGGCGCCGATCCCCTGGCAATGAACGGGAAGCGGTCGTTACCTTGCCGGAAGACGTCCGCCTGGAACCCTTCAGCATGTTCATCAGCGACGGCAACCTCTGGTCCGCGGGGGCCTTTTCCTATTCCCAGTCCGCCCTGCCGCCGGAAACGACCATGGGCCGCTATTGTTCCCTTGCCCATGCCATTTCCGCCTTTCATTCGGAGCATCCGCTTTCCTTCCTCTCCACCTCGCCCTTTTCCTACCGCCCGGAGGCGGCTCCCATCTTTGAGCAGGCCATTGCCCTTTCCGGCCGCGCCTACCGCCCCCTGGCCCATGACGACGGCGAGCGCGCGCCCATCCGGATCGGCAATGACGTCTGGATCGGGCAAAATGTCCTCCTGAAAAAGGGCATTCGGATCCAGGACGGCGCTGTCGTCGCCGCCGGGTCCGTGGTGACGCGGGATGTGGAGGCCTTTACCGTTGTCGGCGGCGTTCCGGCACGGCCCATCAGGCAACGGTTTTCCGAAAAAATTCAGGAAAGAATCCGGACCCTGCAGTGGTGGCGGTACCGGTTCACGGATTTTCACGGACTTGATTGCAGCGATCCCGAGGGCTTCCTAGCGGGACTGGAGAGACGCCTGGACCAGGGCGGGATCACGCCCTTCGCCCCGGCGCCTGTCACCCTTTACAGCGTGAAAGCGCGCCTTGAGCGGATGCTCGGGACGTGAAGGGCGCTTTTGCCGACGGCTCCGGGCGCTCAGTGGCCGGGGCATCCTTCGTGGAGGAAGGGCCGGAAAGATGCCGCAGCAGCTGCGCCAGATAGGGACTGTCCGGAAGGACGGGAAGCGCCCCGTCCGGCGCCTCCCGGCCGCGCCTGACCCGGCGCAACAGGAGGTCCAGCCGGCGCAGGCGGCGGCTGTGATCCCCCTCTTCCGGGGCGCTCCGGGCCAGTTCCTCTTCCGGCCGGAACGGCGTTTTCCGCCCGGGGCCGACAAAGCCGCTGTTTTTCAGGATGGTGTAGGCCAGGCGCGTTTCCGGGGGCAGGTGGGAAAGATCCTCCAGAACAAGGGGCTTTCCCGCGCCGGGGAGATGATCAAAAGCGCCGTTCTCCAGAGCTTCCCGGATCTTTCCTTCCGCGATGAGGGCGATGGCCTCAAAGGCGTTCATGCGCTGTCCTCCCTCCTGCCACTATAAACCGACAGCGGCGGCATGCAAGAAAAACCTTTTTCCCCTCTCTCCCAGGCCGAAAGGAATGAAGTCTGCGCCCTGGCCGCCGCCGGTCTTCCCCTGCCCCCCCGCTACAGGGAGCTTCTCTTCCAGGCGGAGGAGCCTTCCACGCCGCCCTCCATTCCCTCTCTCCAGCCGCGGGAAGTCCTTTCCCCGGAAACCCGGCCCTGGATTAACGCCCTCATTCAGGGCGACAACCGGGACATCCTCCCGGCCGCCCTGAGCGGCCCTCTGGCCAAGGCCATCCGGGCGGCAGGCGGGGTCAGGCTCATCTACCTGGACCCGCCCTTTGCCACAGGCTCGCGCTTTCCCCTGTTTCTGGATCTGGGGGGCCAAAGGAGCGACCTGGCCGCCATCGCCTACACCGATTCCCGGCAGGGAGGCTCCGGAACCTTCCTGCGCATGCTCTTCCCCCGCCTGGCCCTCATGCGCGATCTCCTGGCGGAAGACGGCAGCCTGTATCTGCATTGCGACTATCGATCCAGCGCCATGCTCCGCCTTTTTCTGGACCATCTGTTCGGGGCGGATCATTTTCTGGGGGAGATCATCTGGCACTATACCGGCGGCGGCCGCTCGCGCCGGTATTTTTCCCGCAAGCACGACACCATTTTGCACTACGCCAGATCCCGCCGCTGGATCTTCCGCCCGGAGGAGATCCGGGTCCCCTACGCAAAAACCAGCGGGTACGCCAGGGGCGGCATTGTCAGCGCCGCCGGCAAACGCTATCTCCCCAACCCTCGGGGAACGCCCGTGGATGACGTCTGGTCCCTGCCCATTGTCAATCCCATGAGCCGCGAGCGCCTCCCCTATCCCACCCAAAAACCTGAAGCCCTGCTGGAACGGATTCTCCGGGCCTCTTCCCGTCCCGGAGATCTGGTGGCCGACTTCTTCTGCGGCTCCGGCACCACCCTGGCCGTGGCCGAGCGCCTGGGCCGCAAATGGCTGGGGGCCGACTCCAGCCCCTTCGCCATCCAAACCAGCCGCAAACGCCTGCTCCTCCTGCGCCGGAACCTGGAGAATCCTCCGCCCTTCGCCGTTCTGGACTGCGTCCGGAACGGCCCTCCCGATACCCTTCCCCCGGGGCGGCATCTTGTCGTCTCCTTGCGCCGGCAGTCCTTCGCCTATGCCCCGCCGGAGATCAGGGCCAGGGTCCGGACGACCGGAGACGGAATGTTCCTGGAACTTTGCGGCTTTGTGGTCAAGGACAGCCGGGAGGAGGGGGAGCTGGTGGTGCGCCGGGGCCTGCTGCACAGGCGCAAGGCCGGAGAATACGAACCCCTGATGCGCTCCTGGCAGGATTGGGTGGACTCCTGGGATCTGGACCCCGACCATGTCCCCGGCCGCTTCGTCAGTCGCTGGCAGTCCCTCCGCGAACGGGGAAGCCGGGAGCTGACCCTGCGCGGCCCCATCCTTCCGGCCGGAGCCAGCCTCATCGCCGTCCGGGTGGTGGACATTTTCGCCCGCGAACACATCGCCCTCCTCCCCTGTCCGCCCCTGGCCGGGGACAACCCCCAGGAGATCCCGCCGCCATGAAAACAATGCCCCCTTCACTGCCGGCCTTCAAGGCTTATGACATCCGGGGCCGGGTGCCCGCGGATCTGACCCCGGAACTGGCGCGTTGCCTGGGACTGGCCTTTGCCGCGGAGTTCAGGCCGCGGACGGTCTGTATCGGCCGGGACGCAAGGCTTTCCGGCAAGGATTTTTCCCTGCTCCTGGCCGGCGGGCTGACGGACGGGGGGGCGGAGGTGACGGACATCGGGCTTTGCGGCACGGAAGAGGTCTACCACGCTGTTTTCAGCCAGGGTTTTGACGGGGGTATCATGATCACGGCCAGCCACAACCCGGCGGACTGGAACGGGTTCAAGCTGGTGCGGAGCGAAGCGAGGCCGGTGAGCGGAGACAGCGGCCTTTTCGCCCTCCGGGATCGCATCCTGGCCGGGGATCTGCCCCTGGCGGCCCGGCCCGGCAGCAGACGGAAAAGGAGTTTCCGGACCGCCTATGTGCAGCACCTCCTTACCCTGCTGGGAGACGCCGTCTCCCTGGCGCCCCTGAGCATTGTGGCGGACGCCGGCAACGGCTGCGCCTGGCTGCCGCTGGAAGAGATGCGCCAGCGGCTGCCCTGCGCCCTGATCCCCTTGCACGCGGAGCCGGACGGGACCTTCCCCCACGGGGTGCCCAACCCGTTGCTGCCGGAAAAACGGGAGGCCACGCGGGCCGCGGTCCTGGCGCATCATGCGGATCTGGGCCTGGCCTGGGACGGGGATTTTGACCGTTGTTTTTTCTTCGACGAACAGGGGGCCTTTGTGGAAGGCTACTACATCGTGGGCCTTCTGGCCGAAGCCCTGCTGGCCCGGCATCCGGGGGCGGTCATCCTGCATGACCCAAGGCTGACCTGGAATACCCGCGAGGTGGTGGAAGCCGCCGGCGGCATCGCCCTGGAAAGCAAAACCGGTCACGCCTTCCTCAAGGAGCGGATGCGCCGGGAAAACGCCCTCTATGGCGGCGAAATGAGCGCCCACCATTATTTCCGCGACTTTGCCTATTGCGACAGCGGCATGCTGGCCTGGCTCCTGGTGTACCAGCTCATGAGCCGGACGGGAAAACCCCTGTCGCAGCTGGTGGGAGAGCGGATGCGGCGGTATCCGGCCAGCGGGGAAATCAACCGTTCCCTGCGGGACCCAGCCGCCGCCCTGGCCCGGGTCCGGGAAGCCTACGCCCCGCAAAATCCGCGCCTCTCCCTCCTGGATGGAGTGAGCATGGAGTTCGCCGACTGGCGCTTCAACCTGCGCCTGTCCAATACAGAACCACTGCTCCGCCTCAACGTGGAAAGCCGGGGCAACGAGGCCCTGATGCGGGAAAAAACCCGGGAGATCCTGGCCCTACTCTCCGAATGAAGACATCAGGCCTTTTTATGGCATTTACGCTTGAGATTGTCGCTTGACGGCGGGCAAAGCCCGCCTGCGCCAATCTCGCGGGCGTTGCGAAGCAAAGCTTCGCGACGCCGGAGCATTTTTTCAGCATATACAATTTGAAGGTGAAAATGCTCCATCGTTTCCCTATTCCTCCCGCCCGGGGTTCAGGCGCTTGCCGGAAGGGGCGAGAAGCGTGACCTTGTGCTCAATGGTCCGGACCTCGCCGGGGGCGAGGGAGAGTTTCCAGCGGTACATTTTCGTTCCTCCCGGCTGCGGACCAGGGATTTCCTTCTCCGGCTCGGGGCTGGAAGCGACAGTGACGGTAATGGCGTTGTCCAGGGCGTCCGGGATGGGGTCCTCAATCCAGGCTTCCACGGGTCTGTTCCTGGCGTTGCGCACGATAAAATCCCAATGCCAGAGGATGGTCTGTTCTTTGCTCAGGAAGCCCTGTTCGCCGCTGGCGCGTTTCCGGTCCACGCGGGTGACGACGACCTGGGGATCGGAGCCGAAGTGGAGGGTGGCCTCCCTGCCGTTCAGGGAGATGGTTTTTTCGCCCCTAAAAACGGAATCGACAAAGAGTCGGGCCCGCCCGGCGGGCAATTCCAGAGCCTTTTCCAGGGAAAGGGCGGCGCCGAGGAACCCTCTGGGGTCCAGGGAGGGGCGCAAGGTATAGTGGAATCGGGCCGGGTATTCGTTGAAGGCAAGGGGAACCACGGCCTCAACATCGGTATCCAGGCTGCGCCGGCCGAGGCTCAAGAGGCGGAAGACGCTCTTTTCCTCCTCTAACTCTGCGCTCATCCGGGAATTGCTCATCTGGATGATCCGCTTCGGCCGTTGCTGTGGGGCCGGCGCGGGTGGGGGCGTCTCTTCCAGGCGGATCCGCCAGGGGGAAAGGGGGCGGGGGTCAGGATTGCCGTCGCGCTCGGCGGTGGAGATGAAAACCTCCAGATCCTTCCAGGCGAAACCGGAGGATTGGACCAGGGAGGCGCTCTGGGCGATGGTCAGGCCCTCTTGGTCGGGAAGGGCGTTGATGTCGTAGGAGACGCGGCAGGAACCGGGCAGGGTATAGGTGTAGCGCAACGGGACGGTTTTGCCGTCCGGAAGATCCGAAGGGATGAAGATCAGCCGGCGGCCGTGTTTCCGGTCATAGTCGCGCAGGGCGTTTTCGGCCTCTTCCAGGCGCCTGAGGTTGTCCTCCCGCAGGCGTTCCCCGGCGCTTCTGGCCGTGAACAGAGCGGGGAGGAGGTCTTTGAAGGCGGCGTCCATCTTGAGGCGATCCTCGGCCTTGAGCGTTTCCTTCTCTCCATCGCTTCCGTGCCAGAGCCTGATCCGCAGATCCAAGGTGTCCAGGCCGGCGGCGAGGGAATCAGCCTTATCCTGGAGGGAGACCAGGGTTTGCAGCAGGGCGCGGCGCTCCGGGTCGCTTTCTTCCTCCGGCCTGGTGGCGCGGGACGGGGAGATCGCGGCGGATCCCCGGGGGCGCAGGTCCTTTTCCGGATCCAGCCAGAAAAAACCGCCGGCAGGGAGGTTGTCCAGGGTGACGGCAAAGGAGGATGGGTCCGCCGTTGCGGGCAGAACCAGCAGGAATCCGCGTCCGTGTCCGGAAAGGGCTTCCGGGCGCAGGCGCTCTTCCACGGTGACCTGGACCTGACTGGGATAAAAGAGGGCGCTCGCCGGCTGGGCCGGGGGCCTGAGCGCCGCGAAGGCGGCGCCGGCGCAGAGCGGGAAGGCGCAGAGGGCAAGGAGCAGGGTTTTTTTCATCAAAACTTCCTTTGTGGTCTGAAACCTCTCCCTTCAGGGAGATTCCCGCTTGA
>JAISNZ010000024.1 GCA_031275955.1 Desulfovibrio sp.
TGTTCGATAATGGCTATGGGCAAGCGCTCTGCCATATGTCCCTCCAGTTTTTCCCACAGACTACCGGAGAGACAGCAATACTTCTAGACTTTTTCTAATAATTCATTCGATTGCCCTGCGGACGCAGACGATGTGTCTTGACAGCTTGGGGACCTCCCTGTAGGAGAGAAAGCGCCTGTCCGTGGGCCTATAGCTCAGTTGGCAGAGCCGCCGGCTCATAACCGGCCGGTCCCAGGTTCGAGTCCTGGTGGGCCCACCATCTTCATAAACGCCGCAGTCTGTTTGCAGTATTTTACGGATTTCCGCCGTAAGGCCGTTGCGCCGCAAAGCGGCGTGAGTCAGCCGGAAATCACGCCTTTCGGCTGACGATCCATAATACCAAATCCGCCACTTCCTGAGACGACTCATCAGTCGGCGATGGTTTTCTCCGAAAAAATTTTCTCGCCTTGTCAGGATTATTTTTATATAAGAAAATCCCATCATTCACCGTAAACACGATCAGGAGATCCGCAGATGAAAACAGTGAAGGGCTCCCAAACAGAAAAGAACATCCTCACCGCTTTTGCCGGCGAATCGCAGGCCCGTAATCGGTATACCTACTTCGCCTCCAAGGCCAAAAATGATGGTTTTGTTCAAATTGCCGATATTTTTGAAGAAACGGCAAATCAGGAAAAAGAGCACGCCAAACGCCTGTTCAAGTTTCTGGAGGGGGGCGATCTGGAGATCAGCGCCTCCTTTCCGGCCGGGATTATCGCCGATACCCGGAGCAATCTTCTCGGAGCGGCGGCCGGGGAACACCACGAGTATACGGAAATGTATCCGGGTTTCGCCGATATCGCCGCCAAGGAAGGCTACAGTGAAGTTGCCTCTGTGATGCGCGCCGTCGCTGTGGCGGAAAAGGGGCATGAAAGGCGTTTCCTGGATTTTGCCCGCAACATTCAGGAAGGCAAGGTCTTCTTCCGTGAGGGGGAAGATGTGATCTGGCGTTGCCGGAACTGCGGCTATATCCATCACGGCAATTCCGCCCCGGACAAATGTCCCGCCTGCGCGCATCCCCAGGCCCACTTTGAGCTTTTCGGCGCGAACTGGTAAACGGGCCTTGGCTTTCGCCGCGGTTTTGCTCCGGACGTGTTCGCAGGAATGCCTGCGGGCTCGGAATACCTTGTTCCGTTTGCTTTTTTTCATAGGGAGGCCCCATGGTCGGAACACAGGAGATTCTCCTCATTCTGGTGGTGGTTCTTGTCATTTTCGGAGCAAAACGGCTGCCGGAAATCGGCAGTGGACTAGGACGGGCCATCAGGAATTTCAAGAAGGCGACCACGGAACCCGATGAGATAGATATAACCCCCCAGGCCTCCAAGGCGAAAAAGGCAAAGTCTGATTCCGAAGGCGGCGGGGATGCCTCCTGACGGTTCAGGAAGATGCGGGCGTCTTGTCCGGAGAGACGCCGCCATATCCGGAAAAAGGATTCCCCCTCCGCCCTTGGGCGGCAATCTTCGGGCATTACCGCTTTGAGAGTCCTCATCAGGGAATCTTTGAACTGGCCCGTTCCGGCGCTTCCCCGCGCACAGACATTGCGCCTTCGCGGAGCATCGGCCGTACGGCCGGTGTTTCCTGATTTCCGCGGAAATCAGGAAGGCGAAGTTGCTTGAAAAGGCCAGAATGCTTCTGACAGAGACGCATTGCGCAAAGAGGACCCTATGCGTATTTTGGTCACCGGCGGTTGCGGATTCATCGGCAGCGACTTTATCCATATGCTTCTTACCGATATGCCGGATGTGGACATCTGCAATCTGGACAGTCTGACCTATGCGGGAAATCCGGCCAATCTGGAGGGAGTGGAGGGGCGCTTTGCCGGCCGTTATACCTTTGCAAGAGCGGATATCGCCGATCTGTCCGCCGTGGAGCGGATTCTTGCGGAACAGAGGATTGAGGCCGTCGTCAACTTCGCCGCCGAAACCCATGTGGATCGCTCCATTGCCGATGCCGCGCCCTTTTTGCACACTAACGTCCTTGGCCTGCATGCTTTGCTGACGGCGGCCCAACGCCGCGGGCTGGCCTCCTTTGTGCATGTATCCACGGATGAGGTTTACGGCAGCCTCACTCCGGAAGCGCCGGCCTTCACGGAAGCCGATCCCCTTGTTCCCAACAGTCCATATTCCGCCTCCAAGGCCTCAGGAGACCTTCTCTGCCGGGCCTGGCATGAAACTTACGCCTTCCCCGTCATTGTCACCCGGTGTTCCAACAACTACGGGCCCCGTCAGTTTCCGGAAAAGCTCATTCCCTTCATGTACTTCCGGGCCTGTGAGGATCAACCCCTGCCCGTGTATGGAACCGGAAAAAATGTGCGCGACTGGATCCATGTGCGGGACCACTGTAGGGGAATCTGGCTGGCCCTGACCAGGGGACGCCCGGGCGCTGTGTATAACTTCGGCGGTGCCGCTGAACGCAGCAATCTGACTGTTGTCCACAGGATTCTTGACTTTTGCGGCAAGCCGGCCTCCCTGATTCGCTTTGTCGCGGATCGTCCGGGGCATGATTTCCGCTACGCCATGGATTACTCCCTGGCCCGGAGAGAACTGGGCTTTGCCCCCTCCCGCACCTTTGAGCAGGGTCTTGCGGAAACCCTGGACTGGTACCGGGGCAACCCCGCCTGGATATCCAACGTCACTTCCGGCGCCTATCGGACCTTTTTGAAGACATGGTATGGAGACAGGCTATGACCTCCTTTCGCAGGGCCTTGGTGCTTGGCGGTCACGGCGGCTTGCTGGGGCAAGCCCTTATGGATGTTTTGCGCGCCTCAGGCTGGGAAGCCGAAGGCACGGGGCGCTCCTCCATTGATTACGCCGCCCCGGACGCCGGCGCCTGTCTGGAGGCCCTGGTGGAAAAACTGGAACCTGACTGTATCTTCAATGCGGTTGGCTACACCCGTGTGGACGATGCCGAGGAGCATCCCGCGGAAGCCGACTTGCTGAACCGGGCTCTGCCGTCCATGGTGGGGCGGGTGGCAAAAAATTTTCATTGTCGGTTGGTACACTACAGTACGGATTTTGTCTTCAGCGGAAAAAAGGGGACTCCATACACCGTTGAGGATACCCCCGATCCAGTAAGCGTATACGGCAAGACCAAGTTGGCCGGAGAGGAAGCTCTCCTGGCTTTAGGGCTTGAGCAGTGTCTGATTATCCGCACGGCCTGGCTCTTTGGTCCGGGGAAGAAAAATTTTGTGCAGACCATTCTGGACCGTTGTTGGATCTCCCAGGTGATCGGCGTTGTTCACGATCAGGTGGGATCCCCCACCTATACCCCGGATCTGGCCTGCTACAGTCTGAAACTGGTGGAGGCCGAGGGCAGGGGTATTTACCATGTCGTGAACGCCGGTGAGGCAAGCTGGTGCGAACTGGCCAGCGAAGCCGCCCGTCTGGCCCAGAAGGAATGCTCCATCAACGCCATTCCCTCGGCCGGTTATCCGCAAAAGGCCATTCGCCCGGCCTATTCAGTTCTGGATACGACCAAATTCGAACAGGCGACAGGCGTTACCCCCAGACCGTGGCTGCAAGCCCTCCAAGAATATGTTTTTCGGGCCTATCCGGCGGAAGGGACATGAGCGACACCCTGTGGATCAGCGCAGGGGAGCTTTCCGGAGACATGCACGGCGCCGCCTTGATGCAGGCCCTCAAATCCCGCGATTCTTCCCTTGAGTTCATGGGCATGGGGGGACCGCACCTGCGCGCGGCCGGGCTTTCCTCCCTTTTTGCCGCTGAAGATCTTTCTGTCATGGGCTTGACCGAGGTTCTGGGGCATCTTCCGCGCGTCCTGCGCATGCTTTCGGGCATGAAGTCCGCCATGGCGCGCATCCGGCCGCGCGCCCTCATCGTCATTGATGCCCCGGAGTTCCATTTTCGCCTGATCAAGATTGCTCATGCCCTGCGTATTCCGGTCTACTATTACATCAGTCCGAAAGTGTGGGCCTGGCGTCCCGGCAGGGCGGCCTTTCTCCGCGATCATGTGCGCCGGCTGATTTCCATACTCCCCTTTGAGGCGGATTTTTATCAACAGTACGGCATGAGCATTGACTATGTCGGCAATCCTCTGGTGGATATCGTTGATTACCCCTCTCTGCGGCATATTTCTCCGCATCCCGATCTCATCGGCCTTCTTCCCGGAAGCAGACGGCGGGAGATTGCCGCCCTTCTGCCCGAATTCGGCAAGGCCGCCCGGATTCTCTCCCGCTGGTTTCCCCGGCTGGTTTTCGCCTGTATTCGCGCTCCGGGCATCGACGAAGCCCTTTTACGCGCCCATTGGCCCGCCGATGTGCCGGCGCGTTTTGAAGAACCGGCTGAACGCTGGCGCTTCATGCGCCAGTGTCGCTTCCTTCTTGCCGCTTCCGGTACCGTGACCTTGGAAAGCGCCCTGGCGGGCGTCCCCACCCTTGTCGCCTACAGACTTTCCACCGTAAGTTTCCATATCGCCAGAACCTTGATCCGCGTTCCCTATATCAGTCTGGCCAATCTTATTCTGAACAGGGAAGTTTTTCCCGAATTGCTGCAGGACGCTTGTAACGGACAGGCCCTGGCGGACAAGATCTCCTCCTGGCTCTCCCCGGAAAGCGGTCCGGATCTTCTGGCCGCGATGCGTTGCGATCTTGACGAAATTCGTCGCCGTTTGGGCGGTCCCGGCGCCTCTGCCCGCGCCGCTGCGCTGATCCTGGAGGATCTGGCCGGCACCAGCCGGTCCTGTCCTCCTGAAAAAAGGTGTCTTTCATGATGCAAAATCCGATCTGGTTTCTCTTCTGGTCAGGACAGATCCTCCTGCGAGCGGAGGCCACAGGCCTGGAAGCCCTTCCCTGCGCGCCAGAGGCGCCCCTTGCCCCTGCCGGAGGGGTGCATGATCTCGGCGGGTATGCACAGAAGCCCTGCCGGGCCTGCCGGGTGGATTTTCTGCCGGAAGAAGGCGGATTGAGGGCTGTGGACCTTCGATCCGCCTACAGGATTCTGGGGGAAAGCCTTTATCAACTGGCCGGCAAAGGGCGGGAGATGATCCACTGGGAGGAACACAGCCGCTATTGCCCGGCCTGCGGCGCCGGAACGGAGCCGGCGACGCCTCTGTCCCGGCAGTGTCCGGCCTGCGGGCGCCTGCTGTTCCCCCACATCGCCCCGGCTGTTCTGGCCTTGATCCACAAGGAAGATCGCATCCTCCTGGTTCGCGCCCATTCCTTCACCGGTCCGCATTACGGTCTGGTGGCCGGCTTTCTGGAACCCGGCGAGTCTCTTGAAGAATGCGTTCGCCGGGAGGTCCTGGAAGAGACCGGACTCGAAGTCGGGGGCATCACCTATTTCGGCAGCCAGCCCTGGCCGTATCCCAGCGGTCTGATGGTCGGTTTTGTCATGCGCCACACGGCCGGGGAGATCCGCTTGCAGCAGGAGGAACTCAGCCATGGGGCTTTCTTTCCCCGGCAGGATCTGCCCGGACTTCCGCATCGCCTCAGTCTGGCCCGACGGATGATTGACTCCTGGCTGGCGGGGCTGCTTTCCTGAACGGGAGGAGCGCCGGGGCGGCCGACCCCTGATGCGGAAGGCGCGGCCGGATCCGCGCGGTTTCGCGGTTGTGGCGAAGAATCCCCCGGCGGCAGGGCATGTATGGACCCGCCCCGCGAGGCGGAGCGGTGAAGCTCTCAAGCCTTTCAAGCGCAGAACGGCATGGACTTTCCGGTAACCTTCGCCATGAAAAGGGCCTTCCTCCAGAAACTTGCGACTGGCCTGAAGAAGCTCCGCATCAGTGTGCGGCCCTCGCGGCCCTCGCCGGGCTGTGCCTGGTTTCTGCTGTCTGTGCCAATAAACAGTGGAGCGGGCAAGCTCCCAGACAAAACAGACGCGCCGGACACCGTATGCTTTGTCCTGAATCCGTAATCAATTGTGTTTATGACCTGCTAACAGCCCAACGCCATCGCCGATGCCGTGAAAAGCGTATGGGAATGGATTACTCAACTCTTTGAGCCGGTCAAGCTGACCTCGGACGAATTCACGGCTCTTTCCTCATCCGGTCAGGCTCTCGGCG
>JAISNZ010000087.1 GCA_031275955.1 Desulfovibrio sp.
CCTTCCTGTCCCTTTCCTCCGGCGATCACCTCGCCCGCCGCCTGGCGATCCGGGAAATCCCCCTGGATCTGGAGAAAAATAAGGAATTCCGGCGCACCTTGGACCTGCGGGAGCTGGCCGGAGGACAGCAGGGAGTCTTCTTTCTGAATCTGATCGCCTACAGGAAGGTCACCCGGAAGAACGGCGAAGTGAACTACAGTTATGTGGACAGCGAAAGCCGTCTGGTGGTGCTTTCGGACATCGGGATCACCTGCCGCCTTTTCCCCTCCGGGGTCACGGTCTTCGCCTCCGGCCTCAGCACGGGCAAACCCCTGGCCGGGGCCCAGGTGCGCCTCTATTCCCGCTCCAACCAGCTCCTGGCGGAGGGCAAAACCACTCCCGGCGGCCTCTTCCTCTTTTCGCGCGACGAACCCTGGGATCCGCAGCTCCTGCCCCATGTGGCCACCGTGAACACGGAGGCGGACATCTCCTTCCTGCCCCTGGATTTCGAAACGCGCGTCTCCCTGCAGGACACGGGCGAGCGCCCCTACCTGGACAAGGGGTACGAGGCGTTCCTCTATACCCCGCGCGGGGTCTTCCGTCCCGGGGAAACTGTGGACGTCAAGGCCCTGGTGCGCGACGCCAACCAGACCCCCCCCCGCCCCTTTCCGGTGATCTTTTCCCTGACCTCCCCGCGCGGGCTGGAGATCGCCCGCAGTTCCGCCAGGCTCTCGGACCAGGGCGGCGCCGCCTTTGCCTTCGCCCTGCCTTCCTCCGCTCCCACGGGGGAGTATTCCCTCAGTCTGACTGTCCCCGGCCAGGAAAAGGCCCCCCTGGGTACAGTCCGCTTTTCCGTGGAAGATTTTACCCCTCCGCGCCTGGAGGTGTCCGTCGCCCCCGCGCGGGAACTCCTGACGGGGAAAACCTCCCTGCCGGTCACTCTGACCGGCAACTACCTTTTCGGCGCCCCGGGGGCGAACCTGCGCTATGAACTCGGCTACAGGCTTTCGCCCAGAGGCTTTTCCCCTGAGGGCTGGGAGGGATACGTCTTTGGCAACCAGGAGAAACGGGCCTCCGCCGGGCTTGATTTGCGCTGCTATACCGGCGCCTTGGGAGCGGACGGCTCCACGGAGGTCGCCTTCCTTCCCCCGGACTGGGATCTCCCGGCCGGAGCCCTGATCCAGCTGGTGGGCAGCGTGCAGGAAGACAGCGGCCGCTGGGTGACCCAGACCAGCGCCGTCAGCTATTTTCCCACCCCATACCTGCTGGGGCTCAAAGTGGAGGGTTCCCCCGCGCCGGGCCAGGAGGCGTCACTGCTCACGGCCGCCGTGGATCCAGACGGCCGGGCCGTGGACGCCGGACCCCTGAGCGTGGAAATCTCCCAGGTCCGGGGCAACTGGCATACCGTCCTCCGCAACGGCCGCTATGTCTATACCTGGTCGGAGCATTTCCTGCCCCTGCTCTCCTCCGAAATCCCCACCCGGGACGGCCGGGGGAGGATCTCCTTCACTCCGCCCCGCTCCGGCGCCTATCTTGTCCGCTGCGCTACGGCGGACGGCGCCGTTGTGGCCGCCCGGCGCATATACATCTGGGCGGAAGGGGAAATCGCCGGGGAGGAGGGCTCCGGCCGCATGGACCAGGTGATTCTGACCCTGGACAAAAAAGAGTATCGCTCCGGCGAGACGGCCAGACTCTCCGTCAAGGCCCCCTATGCCGGCACTCTTTTCCTGGGCGTGGAGCGCGGCGGGCAGCTTCTGACCCGCGTCCTCTCCCTGGACGCCCCGGCCGCGGAGGTGGACATCCCGGTGACCGAGGGCATGAATCCCAATGTCACGATCACCGCCTGGGTTTACCGCCCCATGGACCAGAAGAACAAGGAATGGTTCTCTCACAGGGCCTACGGCAGTATTCCCCTGGTCCTTTCCCGCGCCCTCCATTCCCTGAGCGTGGAGGCCAGGGCGCCGGAACGGGCCGAACCGGGCAAGGGACTTCCCATCTCCTTCTCCGTGAAGGATGCGGACGGCAATCCCGTGGCCGGGGAATTTTCCCTGGCCCTGGTGGATGAAGGCATCCTCTCCCTCACCGCCTTCAAGACCCCGGACCCTCTGGCCTTCTTCATGGCCCAGCGCCGGGCCAAGGGACATTCCTATGACGGCTTTGACGCCCTCCTCCGGCCGGAAGCCAGGGCCACCGCCCCCCTCACTCCCGGCGGCGACTCCGCCGCCTCGGACTACCTGGGATCTCTAAGCACCCAGCAGGTCTTCCTGGCCGGATTTTTGCCCACGGTGCGCACCGGGGACGACGGCGCGGGAGAAGCCCATTTTGACATCCCGGAGTACTCGGGCAAGGGACGGCTGATGATCGTGGGCGCCGCAGGCAGATCCTTCGCCTCGGCCTCCTCCCAGGTGCGCTTCGCCCGCGATCTGGTGGTGGAAGCCTCCGCCCCCAGAGCCGTGGCTCCCGGAGACGTCTTTGACATCTCCCTGAAGGCCTTTTCCCTGGAAAGCTTCCTGACCGGCGTTGCCGAGATCGGCGTGGAGGTGGAGGACGGCCCCCTGAGTCTGGCCGGCGCCGTTAAGACCTCCATCCCCCTGGGCGGCCTGGAGGCCGGAGGTGGTCCCAAGACCCATTCCTTCACCGTGACGGCCACGGCGGGCGCGGCTGTGGGCCTTGTCCGTCTGTCCGTCAAGGTTTCCGTTCCCGGACGCGAGGATCTGGCCTTCAGCAAACCCTTGGAAATCGTTGTGCGTTCGCCTTACCCGCGCATCAGCCGGACCAAATCCACCCTGATCAAGGCCGGCAAAAAGGAAGTTCTGTCCTTCCCCACCGCCTGGGCGCCGGGCACGGTCAAATCCTCCCTCGCGGTGACCCGATCGCCTGTCTTCGCCGTTCTGCCCGCCCTGGAATACCTGCGGGAATACCCCTACGGCTGCCTGGAACAGACCGTCTCCCGCGCCTGGCCCTATCTGGTCCTGGACGAGGCGCAAAAGGCCCTTGCTCCGGAATCCTCCGGCGAGGCCAATTCCCGCGCCCTGCTGGAGGACATTGTCGCCCGCGTCGCTTCCTTCCAGACCGCCAACGGCGGCTTCGCCATGTGGCCGGGACAGACCGGCTCCGATCCCTGGAAAAGCGTAAATGCCGCCTTCTTCCTGGTGGAGGCCAAGGCCAGGGCGGCCGTGCCCGCCGAGGTCCTGCGCGGCAGTCTGGAATATACCCGTTTTCTCCTCTCGGCCCCGGAGTCCTATTATAAGGATCCTTATCTGGCTTTCAGCGTCAAGGCCTATGCCGCCTTTGTCCTGACCAGGGCCGGCGAGGCCCCCCTGGCCTGGATCCAGCACCTCTCCGGCAAGCAGGAGACGATGTGGCCGTCCGGGCGTATTTTCCTGGCCGCCGCAAAGGCCCTGCAGGCGGGAAATCCCAATGCCCTGCGCGACCTGAAGGCCGAGGCCCTGAAGTTAGAGGCCGAAAAACTCGGCTTCAACCAGAGCCTGGAATCCAATCCGCGCAACCAGGCCCTTCTGCTCATGGCCTGGAGCCTGGCTGCCCCCGAAGACGCGGAAACCCGGCGTCTGTGCCTGAGTCTGGCGGAGAGCGTCACCGCCGCGCCCTGGCTGACCACCCAGGACGCCGGCGCGGCTTCCCTGGCCTTTGGCTTCTACCTGGGCAGGACCAGGATCGCGGACACGCCCCATACCGCAGTCATCACGGCGGCCGGCAAGCGTATCGCCGAAGTCGCCGGGGGCGAGCCCCTGCTTTTGGGATACGGGCGCATGCCGGTGCAGGATGACGGCAACCCCGCCCCTGTCTCCGTGGAGGTGGGCGGCAAAGGCCAGGCCTATGTGGTCTATGCCGTGCGCGGGGTCCCCCTGGATCCGCCGGCGCCCGGGGCCAACGCCTTGGAGGCGCAGGCCGTCTGGAAGGGACCGGACGGCTCCGTCATCGATTTTCCGGAGGCCGGGGCCGTGCTGCGGCGGGGCGACCGGGTCAGCGTGGAGCTGAAGATCAGGGCCTCGCGCCCCGTATCCGATGTGGTCCTTTCCTTCCTTCTCCCCGGCGGCATGGAAGTGGAAAATCCCCGTCTGCTTACCTCCGGGGCCGCCGGAGACCCCCCCGCGCCGGAGACCCTTTCCCAGAGGGAGGACGAGGCGGAGGAAACGTACGAGGAGGAATATCCCGGGGAGACGGGCGAGGATGCCGGCCTCTCCGCCCGCAATCGCGGCATGTACATTGATCTGCGCGAGGATCGGCTGCTTCTCTTCCTGGGCGGCCTTGGCGGCGATTCTTCCTGGACGACCCACTCCTTCAGCATGCGCGCCGTGAGCAGGGGGACGTTCATCGTTCCGCCGCCGGCCGCCGAAGGCATGTACAACCCGGAAATCAACGCCACCGGCAGGAGCGCGAAACTCGTGGTAGAATAGGGCAGGCGTCCGCGCCTGGAGGGACCGCGTGCCGAGAGGGAGAAAAAAACGCCCCTGGAGCCTTTTTGCGGCCATGGCGCTGCTCTGCGCCGGCGCCGTTCTCTGGGCGGCTGTGCCCGATCCCACCCCGGATGTGCTCTCCTGGCCCGTCTCCCCCGTTCTCCTGGATCGGCGCGGCGACCTGATCCATGCCCGCCTGTCCGCCGACGGGGAATGGTGTCTGCCCATCCCCCTGTCCGAGATGGGAGAGTGGCTGCCCAAGGTCCTGGTCTCCGTGGAGGACAAACGCTTTTACTCCCACAGCGGCGTGGACTTTCCGGCTCTGGGCCGCGCCCTGTACCAGAATCTCCGCCAGGGCCGCATCGTCTCCGGGGCTTCCACCATCACCAGCCAGCTGGTCCGCCTCAGCCGCCCCCGGCCGCGGACCTTTCAGGCCAAAGTCCTTGAATTCGTCGGCGCCTGGAAGCTGGAACGCTCCTTGAGCAAGGACCGGATTCTCGAGCTGTATCTCAACCGCGCTCCCTTCGGCGGTCCCATCCGCGGCGTGGAGGCCGCCTCCCGCCTCTATTTCGGCAAGCGGGCCAAGGAACTCTCCCTGGGCGAGGCCGCCCTCCTGGTGGGTCTGCTCAAGGGTCCCACCCTCTACCGCCCTGATAAAAACCCTGCGGGGGCCCAGAAAAGACGCCGCCAGATCATCGCCAGGGTGGCGGACCAGACCGGTTTCCCTCCGGACTTGACGGCCCTGGCCCTGGACGAACCCCTGCCTCCCTTCCGCGCCGCCATGCCGGACAAGGTCCGCCATTTCGCCGATCTGGCCTTCAAAACTCTGCCCGGAAAAGGCGGCCCGGCGCGCTCCGGCCTGGACATGGACCTGCAGGACCTGCTGCAGCGGACCCTCTTGCGACAACTGGAATCCATGGATCCGGAGGTGACCGCCGCCGGCATTGTGGCGGACAACGCCACGGGGAGCATCCTCGCCTATGTGGGCAACGCCCGCTTCAACCCGGCCGAGGACAGGCAGTGGGTGGACTGCGCCCTGGCGCCCCGTTCCCCCGGGTCCGCCCTCAAGCCCTTTATCTACCTCGCGGCCATGGAAGAGGGCCACATCATCCCCGCCTCCCTCCTGGCCGATACCCCCCTGCGCCTCGGCGGCGAGGCCCCCCGCAATTTCGACCGGATCTACCGGGGGCCGGTGCGCGCGAGTACCGCCCTGGCCTCCTCCCTGAACACCCCGGCTGTGCGCGTCCTGCGTATGATCGGCCTCCGTGACGCCCTGGCCCGTCTGCGCCGGGCGGGATTTTCCCACCTCGACCGCGAAGAGACGCAGTACGGAGATTCCCTGGTCCTCGGCGCCGGCGAGGTCACCCTGCTGGAACTGACCAGGGCCTATGCCGCCTTGGCCAACAACGGAACCGACCGCCCCCTGCTCCTCCTCCGTCCCCGATCCTCCTCTTCCTCCTTTGTCCCCCTCTCCGCCTCTCTGCCCAGCGGCCTGGCCCCCGCCTGGGAACAGATCCGCCACGCCCTCAGCGGCGAACGCCCGCCCGCCCGCCAGATTTACTCCGCCGCCGCCGCCTTCCTGGTCACGGACATCCTCCAGGATTCCGCCCGCCTTCCCTTTCTCGCCCAGATCGACAGGACCCAGGAAAGCGTCCCCCTTGCCTTCAAGACCGGCACCTCCTTCGGCCTGCGCGACGCCTGGGCCGTGGCCTATTGTCCCGCCTACACCGTGGCGGTCTGGTTCGGCAAGGCCGAAGGCGGCGCCGACCCCCGCATCCTGGGGCTTTCCCTCGCCGCTCCCGCCGCTCTGCGCGTCCTGCGCGCCCTTGCCGCCGATCTGCCCCCCGGCGCCGCCCGGCCCCTTCCGCCTCCCTCCCTTGCCAGGACAGAGGTCTGCGCCCTCTCCGGAAAGGCCCCTTCCTCCTTCTGCCCGGCAACCCGCCTGGAATGGCATCTTCCCGCTGTCTGGCGCACCCTGCCCTGCGAGATGCATACCCGGCGGGCCGGGGTAGTGGTCTGGCCCCCGGAACTGGAGGATTATGCCCGCAAACGCCTGGCCCGGGAAGATTTGAGCCGCAGCGCCCTCATCGCTTCCCCCCTGAGCGGCGCCGCGTATCTCCTCACTCCCGGCGGGCGCGCCCAGCCCCTGCCCCTGAAAGCCGAAGGCGTCGCCTATCCCGTCCACTGGTTTCTGGAAGGCGAATATCTCGGCGAACAATCCCGTGAAGACAAACCTTTTTACTGGCTCCCCCGGGCCGGACGCCATACCCTTTCCCTGCTGGACAGCCAGGACCGCATCGCGGCCAGCCGCGTCGAGGTTGTCGATCTCGCCGCCAGGGCCGAAGAAGAGGAAAGCGCCGCTGGTTTGGGGCCCCGCCCCGAACCCCGCCGGGGGGAATGATTCCCCCGGGCCCCCTTCTTTGCGCTGGCACGATTTCTGCTTTTGCAACCTGACGGGAAATTTTTTCCCCCGCGCTTGCAAGGAGCAAAGCCATGATGAGTTCCCTCTATATCGGCGCCAGCGGCATGCAGAGCCACAGCACCGGAATGAGCGTGGTCACCAACAACCTCGCCAACATCAATACGGTGGGCTACAAACAAAATACCCTGCTCTTTTCCGATCTGGTCAGCCAGTTTCTGCCGGCCCAGTCCAATACCCTCACCAATTTTTCCCAAAAGGGATCAGGAGTCCAGGAGGGAGCCACGCGCACCCTTTTTACCCAGATGGCCTTTGAGACGGGCAGCGAGGCCACGGACATCGGCATTGAGGGCATCGGCTTTTTCGGGGTCACCGCCAACGGCCAGACGCAATACACCAGGGCCGGCAACTTCCGCTTCACCAAGGACGGCTATCTGGTCACGCCGGACGGCTGGCGGCTGCTGGGCCACGCCATTGTCAACGGCCAGGAATCCCCCGCGACCACGCCCGTTCAACTGGATTTTTCCTCCGCTTCCGGGGTGGGCCGCATCGCGCCCCAGGCCACCACCGCTATCACGGCCATTTCCCAGCTGGGCGGCATCCAGGACAGCGCCGTGAATACGGACAATCCCTTTTTCGCCCTGGCCGCCGCCTGGGACGGCGCCGGCTCACCACCCCTGGACAGCGGGCAGTACAGCTATGCGGAACCGCTCCAATTCTATGATTCCAGCGGCACGCTCCGCAACGCCACCGTTTATTATGATCTGGCCGGCGCCCAGGGCGGCCAGACGGCCGTGGAATACCTTGTGGCCCTTGATCCGGCGGAAGACGCGTCCTCTCTGGCCGGCACCCGGGCGGCGGGACTGCTCATGGCCGGCACCCTGACCTTTTCCTCCACCGGCACCCTGGACAACCTCACCGCCTTCCTTCCTCCGGCATCCGGCAACCCAGGAAACCTGCAGGAATGGACGCCGGCCTCCCTGCGCGACGGCAATCCCGTTTTCTCCGTCTCCCCCTCGAACGGCAGTCCGCAAGCCATCAGCCTGAACATGGGCCTCACCCTGAACGGTTCCGCGACTTCCGGCCTGGCCTCGGCCGCCGAGGCAGCCGCGCGGCCGGAGGCCATTTATACCCCCAGCACGGCCGCCACCCTCCAGGGCAGCGCCTCCACCCTCTACGGCTCTTCCCCTGGCAGCATCTCTCATCAATACGACGGCTTTGCCGAAGGGTTCCTGTACAACACCCTCGTCAGCACGGAAGGCGTTCTCCAGGGGCGCTACAGCAACGGCCAGACTCAGGATCTCTACCGCATCCCCCTGTACCGCTTCGTCAGCCAGGACGGCCTGCGCCGTGAGGGGAGCAACCGCTTCTCCTCCACCCCGGAATCCGGCGCGGCTCAGGAAGGCGCGGCAGGAACGGAAAACTTCGGGACCACAAAGGAATATTGCCTGGAACAGTCCAATGTGGACTACGCCAGTGAATTCGTGACCATGATCATCACCCAGCGCGGTTTTCAAATGAACAGCAAGGTCGTCACCACCTCAGACCAGATGCTGCAAAAGGCGCTGGAGCTGAAACGATAAGGCCCCTTCCGCGCCAGGGCATTTTACGAAAGTCACATTTTCAATGTGTAATTTGCTCTATTCTGTTGAAAAGGAGGTCCTTTCGGCATACAATCCGGCAGCAAGGGGAAGGTATGAACAAGCCCTATCTTGTCCTGGATACGGAAGCGGCGGTGGAACGCATGGGAGATCGGGAAATGTACGGGGAAATCGCCCGCGCGTTCGCCCGGAACATGGGAAATGCCCTGCGGGACCTGACGCGGGCACTGCGGGAGGGCGACATGCCGGCCGCCTGCCGTTTTGCCCATTCCCTGAAAGGCAACTGCGACACTGTGGGCGCCGGGAATATGCGCCAGGCCTGCCTCCGGTTGGAACAGTACTGCCGGGAGGAAAAGGCGGACAAGGCCCGCTCCCTGTTCGAGGACCTGCGCCCCAAACTTCTGGAACTGCGCGAAATCCTGATCGCCCTATAAAGGTTACCCCCTGAATGCGCTCACCCCCCGCGCGGGGAAAAATTCCCGGCCGGGCGAAGCCCCGCCAGGGGAGGGCCGCGTTTTCGCCGGCAGCCCGTTCCTTTACATCCGGTCTTTCTTTGCCTATCTTCAGCCATGCGCAATTCTTCTTCCGGCGGCGCTTCGCCGGATCTTCCCCTGGTCATGCTCCTTGTCCCTGTTTACAACGAGGAAGACAATCTTCCCTTCCTGGCCGAGGAAATCCGCCAGGCCATGGAAGGGCAGGGCCGGCCCTGGGGCCTCCTTCTGGTGGACGACGGCAGCACGGATCAGAGTCTGGCCGTCATTCGCCGTCTGGCCGGGGAGGACCCGCGCATCCTGTACCTGGCCCTGGAAGCCAACAGCGGGCAGTCAGCCGCCCTGGACGCCGCCTTCAGCCGCGCCCCCGGCGACATTTTCGTCACCCTGGATGCCGATTTGCAGAATGACCCCGCCGATATCCCCGTCCTGCTCGACTTGCTGGACCAGGGATATGATCTGGCGGCGGGCCGCCGCCTCCGGCGGCAGGACGGGCCGGCCAAACGGCTGGCTTCCCGCCTTGCCAACGCCGTCCGCCGGGCCTTTCTCCGGGACGGCATCAGCGACACCGGCTGTTCGCTCAAGGCCATGCGCGCCTCCCTGGTCCGCCGCCTGCCCCCGTTCCGGGGCATGCACCGCTTTCTGCCCGCCCTGATGTTGCTGCGCGGCGCCGCAATCGTCCAGATTCCCGTCAACCACCGCCCAAGGACGCGCGGAGTTTCCAAATACCGCGTCCTGGATCGCCTCTGGCCGGGCCTGCAGGATCTCCTGGGCGTCTGGTGGCTGCGCCGCCGCCGCGTCTCCTATTCCCTGAAAGAAGAGGGCCTGCGGCGCGGGGAATCAGCCGCCGCCGCGCCCGCCCTGGAAAAAGCCCCGCGCGGCCTTCAGGACAGCATGGAATAATCGGGGCTCCGCCCCGAACCCCGCCGGGGGGCATGATGCCCCCCGGACCCCCTCGTTTACTTTTTCCCGCATCTGGCGGCTTCAGGCGATGCTTGCGCCTCGCCTTTCGGGGGCTTGCCTTTTTTTCCCCTTTGTGTTTATATAGGGCAACATCCCGGATGCCGCGCCGGAACGCGGCTTCAAGCACAAGGAAGACCTATGTCCATCATTCCTTTTCAGCCTTTTTTCCAGCGGCTTCTGACGGCAACGGACATCGCCAGCCAGCGGGATCTGGCCGATGCCCTGGGGGTCCACCGTTCCGCCGTCACCCAGGCTAAAACCCGCAACGCCGTGCCGGGGAAATGGATCCTGCCTCTTTCCCGGCGCTATGCCCTCTCGCCTGACTGGCTGGAATCCGGCGTCTCCGGCCGCACCGGCCGGGGCCGCCCGGCGCCGAATCTCCGCCCCGGACGGCAGCCGGCCCGGGAGGACGCGGTCCTGATTCCCAAGGTGGCGGCGCGGCTCTGCGCCGGAGGCGGCTCCTTTGAGGCTGAGGCTGTGCCTGTGGCCGAGTACCTCTTCCCGCGCCAGTGGCTGGCCCGGATGGGCTCCCCTGCCGCGCTGGTCTTTATGGATGTGGTGGGGGACAGCATGGAACCGGGCATCCGGGACGGGGATATGGTCCTGGTGGACCAGTCCCGGACCGCCATTTCCCCCCACGCCGTGCAGGCCGTGGCCGTCTTGGACGCTATTTATCTCAAGCGGGTGGAGCGGAGGGGAGACGGCATTCTGCTCCATCCGGACAACCCCGCGCACCCGGATATGGAACTGGCCGGAGACGAGCTGGACACCTTCCGCATCATCGGAACCGTGGTCTGGCTCTGCCGGGATTTTCGGTAGAGCCTTTTCAGCCGCAGATCGTCTATGCAGAAAAAATGCGGGCGGTGCGAGGCATTGCTTCGCACCGCCGCGAGATTGGCGCAAGGCGCGGGCGTTGTCCGTCGTCAGAGGAAAAGGTCAGATAAAATATTTGCGGATTTGTTGCGAAATGAGGTCGAAGACAACGACAACCGCAATTATGATCAGCATGACAGCGGCGGCGGGCCCGAAAAAAAAGCCCCGGATCAGTTCCCACAGCACCACGCCGATGCCGCCGGCCCCGACCATCCCGACCACTGTCGCCGAGCGGATGTTGGATTCAAAGCGGTACAGGGAATAAGAAATCCAGAGCGGCAGCACCTGCGGGATGACCCCGTAGAGCACCTCCTCCACGCCTCTGGCCCCGGTGGCGCGGATGCCCTCCACCGGCTGGGGATCGACGGCCTCCACCGCTTCGGAAAAGAGTTTCGCCAGGACGCCCGTAGTATGGGCGAACAGGGCCAGCACCCCGGCGAAAGGACCCAGCCCCACCGAGACGACAAAAAGCATGGCGAAAACCATTTCATTGATGGCCCGGGCCGCGTCCATCAGCCGGCGCACCGGCTGGTACACCCACCAGGGCACAATATTGGCGGAACTGAGAACGCCCAGGGGAACGGCGAAGGCCACCGCCAGAAAAGTCCCCCAGACGGCGATGTGCAGGGTGATGATCATCTCTCCCAGGTAGAGGCGCCAATCGCTGAAATCCGGCGGGAAAAAATCCCTGGCGAAGGAGGCCATGTTCCCGGCGTCCCCGATAAGGGCCAAGGGGCGGATCTCCGCCCCTTCCCACGACCAGGCAAGAACGGCCAGAATCAACCCCCAGACAAGGAGCGTGCCCGGTGAAGCGCCCCGAACCCTGCCGCCCGCGGGCATCTGCTCCGCCGGGGAAAGGCCGCTCCGGGGAAAAATTCCGGGAATCATCACCCTCTCTCCTTTTTTCCGTCATCCTGCGGAATGTTTCCAGCGCTTCCCCGGATCACGACCGCATCCCGGCGGTTGTGATCCGGGCAGCCTCCGCCCTCATTTCGCCTTTGCGATCTCCGCCATGCGGGCGTTCAGGGCCGCGAGCCTCTCGTCAAGATCCCGCAGTTTCCCCTGTTTGTCGGCAGGGTTCATGCCCGCGTCCGCCTCGACCCGGCTCCGCTCCTTGAACAGCTCCAGCTGGCGAATGGGCAGAAGCTGGTCATTGTTTGAGGGTCGGAAATGCGACCATTGCAATTCCTTCAGGATCTCCTTTTCACGCGCCGCGGCAGGCCCCTTCAGGCCGTAGGACAGGAAAAAATCGAGCAGCTTCTTTTTCGTCTCTTCCGGCAGGTCCTTGCGCCAGACCAGAGGGTCACCGGGAATCAACGGCGAGGTCCAGATGATTTTTATCTGCGCCCGCTTGTCCGGCTGGGTGCGCTCCAGGCGTTCCAGGGCCTCACTGTTGCAGGTGGCCACATCCACCTGCCTGTTGGCGACGGAAAGGGCGTTGGTTTCGTGGTTGGCGTTCACCGTCCGCCTGAAAATTTTTTTGGGGTCCACATGGTTCAGGGCGAAGACATAATAGCCCGGCACCAGAAAACCGGAGGTGGAATTGGGATCGCCGTTGGCAAAGGTCAGATCCGCGGCCCTGGCCAGAACGTCTTTTTCGCTGCTCAGTGGAGAATCCCGGTGTACGATGAGATGCGAATAATATCCGCCCAGGCCATAGGCGTCGATGGTCTGCACGAACACCTCCCCCTTCGCGCGGTCGACCGCCTCTATGGCTGCCTTGTTGCCGTACCAGGCAATCTGCACCTTGTCATACTGCATTCCGGTCACTATGCCGGCATAGTCGGAAGCGAAGAAGGCCCTGATTTTCAGGCCGGTATTTTTTTCCATATCCTGAAGGAAGGGCTGCCACAGGGATTTCAGGTTTTGCGAGGCTTCGGTATTGATGATGCCGAAGTTGATTTCCGGCCCGGCGGCAAAGGCCGGAATCGCGGTCAAAATCGCCGCGAGGCACACGACGCCGGAGAAAAAAAGGCGAAGGCGGTGAAGCATGGGGACCTCCTGCAAGGTGTCGTAAGGGTTATACGGGAACAGGGCTGGAAAAGTCCGTGAGCGCTGTTTCGGGCCGCCGCGGCGGGACAGGGAGAAGCTCCATGCCTCCCGCGAACATCTCTTCGCTGGCGGCCCCGTAAATAGAGCGCAGAAAGGCCGGCGTAAGAGCCGCCGAAGGACCGTCATAGACGATGCCCCCATTCCAGAGGGCAATGGTGCGCGGGCAGTAGCGCACGGCGTAGTCCACCTGATGCAGGGACACGAGGACGGTGATGCCGTCCTTTTTGTTGACATCCGCGAGGATCTCCATGACGCAGCGGGAACTTTCCGGGTCGAGAGAGGCGATGGGCTCGTCGGCCAGAATCACTTCGGCCTTTTGCACCAGGGCGCGGGCAATGGCCGCGCGTTGCTGCTGTCCGCCCGAGAGGGCGGCGGCGCGTTGGAAGGATTTGTCCAGGATGCCCACCCGGGCCAGGGAATCAAGGGCCAGGGCCTGGACATCCCGCGGGAAGCGATGCAGGACGGTGCGCCACAAGGGCAGGCGCCCCAAGGCTCCCAGCATGACGTTGGTCAGGACCGAGAGGCGGTTCACCAGATTGAACTGCTGGAAGACCATGGCGATATGTACGCGGGTTTTGCGGATGTCCCGTCGAAGGCGGCCCTGCCGCTGGACGATGTCGCCCCTGACTAGGATCTGCCCCTTATCTCCCGCCGCAATGCCGGCGATGCTCCGCAGCAGGGTCGACTTGCCGGACCCGGAGGCCCCGATCAGGGCCACCATTTCCCCCGGCCGGATGGACAGGGAGACATCGTTCAGGGCCAGACAGCAGGGAAAGGAATGCGTGAAATGTTCGATTCTGATCACCTGCGACTCCTGCCGGACTCTTT
>JAISNZ010000119.1 GCA_031275955.1 Desulfovibrio sp.
AGCTTGATCATGCCGTTGGATTTCTTGTCAAGCAGTTCGGCGAGTTTGAGGGAACCGAGATGCTCCCCGCCGTCTTCGGTGACCACATGGCCGATGCGCAGCGTAATCGGCTTGTCCGCGCACCAGGCGACGGAACCGGAAAGGGTGACGGCTGCGGCAGCAAAAAGACACAGGACGGCGCGTAGTATGCTTTTCATCGGGAGACTCCATCTTGTTGCGGGTTACACCGTTTGCCGACGGCGCTTCTGGCGTTCAGCTCCTTGCCGAACCGCCTGTTTTCCATGATTCAGAATGCGAGCGCATCCTTGTTGACCAGATTTTTGACCCGGCCTGTCTTCAGAAACCGGACCACCTCCTCCGCCGCCTTGATGCGCAGTTCAGGGATGGCCTCAGTGGAATTCCACGCGGCATGGGGGGTGATAATGCAGTTTTCAAATTCGCAGAACCTGTGTACGCCCGCGGGCGGCTCTTCGCGGAGCACATCCAGCCCGGCCCCGGCGATGGAGCCGTTTTTCAGGGCGGCATACAGAGCCTCCTCGTCGATCAGCTTTCCGCGCGAGCTGTTGAGGAGGTAGGCCGACGGCTTCATCCGGCCCAGGGTTTTTTCATTGACCATGTTCTCCGTTGCAGGAGTCAGGGGCGCATGCAGGGAAACGACGTCGGCTTCCGCCAGAAAGGAATCAAGATCCGTACGGCGGGCGATACCGTGCGCTTCAAAGGTTTCGGCGGGCAGGAAGGGGTCGTGGCCGACAACCCTCATGCCGAAGGCGGCCGCCCGGCGGCCCGCCAGCCGGCCTATGCCGCCGCAGCCCCAAAGGCCGAAGGTCAAATTCCGCAGGCGGGGCACGGGATCGGCGATGGACATTTCCCAATGGCCCTTGCGCACGTCCCGGTTCAGCACGCCCACCTTGCGGGTCAGCTCCAGAAACAGGGCCAGCGTGTGGTCCGCCACCTCCTCCTGGCAATAGTCGGGAACGTTGGCCACCTGGATGCCTTTTTTGCCGGCGAAATCCAGATCCACGGAATTGGTGCCTATACCCATTCTGATCAGGGCCCGGCAACGGGAAAACATATCCAGATGCCGCCGGCCCATGGGAGTGAAGAGCACCATCAGGATGTCGCAGTCCTTGCCCTCACGGCAGATTTTCTCCGGCATCCCCCCTTCGGACAGCGCCAGATCAATGTCCAGGCCCGATGCGGCGAAAATGTCCTTTTCAATATCCAGGTCGGGCCAGGTCTTGTCCGTCATAAAAACAGAAGTTCGAGCCATGTGGTACCGTTCCCTTTTCGCCTCTCCGGGCCAGCCTGCTCAATAAATTTCCGGAACGCGCATTTCAAAAACCTTCAGGGTGTTGCGGATGCCCTCCACGGCGGAGGGGTCAAAGCGCACGAAGGCCCCTTCCTCCCTGTCCGCGGAACCGCGGTAGAGAATCTCGCCCCAGGGGCCAATGACCATGGAATTGCCGGCGAAGACCGTGTCCCTGGAAGACCCTACCCTGTTGCACGCCACCACATACATCATGTTTTCAATGGCCCTGGCCTGCAGCAGGGTGACCCAGTGTTCGGCCCTGGCCAGGGGCCATTCGGCGGAAATAAACAATACTCTGGCCCCGTCCAGGGCATAGCGCCGGATGAATTCGCAAAAGCGCAGGTCATAGCAGATGATGACCCCGGAACTGGTGCCGTCCAGATCGAAGAGACAGCGTTTTTTGCCGCCCAGCAGATACTGCGGTTCGTTCATCATGGGCACGAGGTGGGCTTTGTCATAAACGGCCACCAGCTCGCCGGCGGGGTTGATGACCTGAGCCCGGTTGACCACGCCTTCCGGCGTCCTGGCCATGACGGAACCGCCCACAAACCAGACATCGTACTGCCGGGCCAGCTCGCCCAGAAAGGCCTCGGCTTCGCGGCCCTCATCATCCGCAAGCCGATCTTTGACTTCCAGAGCGTAACCTACGTCCCAGATCTCCGGCAGCACGACAGCCGGCCGGGTGGCGAGACCCGTACAGTGCTCAGCCATCCAGGCCCGGATTCTGTTTTGGTTCTGAACCCGTTTTCCGATTTCGATATCAATCTGGGCAATGCCTATGTGTAACAACCCCTAACCTCTCCTTCGGACCGTCTGAAACGGTACGGGTTAGAATCGCTGAACCGGAGCCGCGTCCGGATGAGGGCAAACGATGAGAAGAATGCTTGGTATGCACAAATTACATGTGTATTCCTTTTTCTGTCAAGGTGTTTTATAAGGGCTGCAGTATACATGGCGTTTATTGTGGCCGTTCTGGCGGTTTTTTGGCAACAGGTATATAATTCTGCATCTTACCTTATTTTATTTTTCGAGGTGACCATGGCTCCGGCGGCAGCACATCCGTTGTTTGAGAGGGCGGGCCCCGACAGGCCCCTGAATCTTTCCGGCAGAATTTACGAAGACATCAAGTCCCGAATCATTGAAGTCCGGCTCGCACCCGGCGTCGCGCTTGACGAACGAACTCTGGCCGGAGAGCTGGGCGCCAGCAGAACCCCGGTTCGCGAGGCTTTGCGCCGTCTGGCCCTGGAAGGCTGGGTTGTCTGGCCGGAACGCAGGCAGGCCTGCGTCCGGGGCATCACTCCAAACGATGCGGCGGAAATTTTCTCTGTCCGGGACATGTTGGAAATCTATGCCGTCAACGCCATTTTCGATTCCAAAGAACCGCGTTTTCTGGCAGGTCAACTGGTGCCCCTGAGCAATCAGATGCGCGAACACGCTGGGGAGCGCATCGCCTTCATCAAAGCGGACATGGCTTTTCATTCCCAAATCATCAGGCACACGGGCAACAGCAGGCTTTGCGGCCTGTGGGACCGTATTGCCGGAGAGGTGATGCGCATCGCCATCTACACCCTTTCCGGCGGACGCAAACCCCGGACCGTCCACAACGAACACGAAGCCCTGATCGAAGGTTTCTGGAGCGCGGACCGGGAGTTGACCATCAGGGAAATGCGCAAGCACCACGGAATGATCGCCAGGGCCTACCAGGACAAACTGGACAAGTCTCGGCATTGAGGTCGCTCTGGATAAACGTAAAGCGGATCGGCAGCATATGAAAAAGGCCGATGGCGATTTTGAAGCACATCTCCTTGCCCTCTCCTGTGGAAAACCGCCGCACGGTCATGTGCG
>JAISNZ010000217.1 GCA_031275955.1 Desulfovibrio sp.
CCGGCTGCCCGGCGGCGTCTCCCGCCTGGATCTCGCCAAAGCCGGCGCCCTGACTTTCGAAGAGCCGGACCTGGAGACCTTTCCCTGCCTCAGCCTGGCCCGCCGGGCCGGAGAGGCGGGCGGCGGCGGCCCTGTCGTCCTGAACGCGGCCAACGAAATCGCCGTGGAGGCCTTCCTGGGCAAACGCATCCGTTTTCCGGACATCCCCTCCCTTGTGGAGGAAGCCCTGGCCTGGGCAGCGGGCAGGGCCGATCTGCCGCCCTGTCCAGATTCAGTTGAGGCCATCATGGATCTTGACGCCCGCGCCCGTTTTTGGGCACAAGAGCAAATTGCCGCTAAAAAGAGAGCCTGATTCGCGCGGAAAGCAGTAAACATCGGCCGTAAGGCCACTGCGCCGCGAAGCGGCCCGAGTCGGCCGCAAAGCGCGTTTTCCGGCCAGTGAACCCGCGCTGAAAAGTTTACTTTTCAGCGCCTGTATCCGTAATTCGCCCGCGCAAAGCGCGGGCGCAAACCGAATCTCGACCCAGGGACGCCCATGTCCGGAATCCTCGCCACGATCCTTGTCTTCGCCTTCCTGATCTTCTTCCACGAGCTGGGGCACTTCCTCCTGGCCCGTGCCCTGGGCATCGGGGTGCGGACCTTCTCCCTCGGTTTCGGGCCGGTCCTCTTTGCCCGAACCGTCGGCAAAACCGTCTGCCAACTGGCCGCCGTGCCCCTGGGCGGCTTTGTCTCCCTTGTGGGCGAAACTCCGGATATGGAGATCGCCAAACCCTTCACTCCGGCGGAGAGTTTCTCCCTGCGCCCGGCCCGGCAGCGTTTCCTGGTCATACTGGCGGGGCCGGTCTTCAACCTTCTCCTGGCCTGGTTTCTCTGCTGGGGCCTGCTCTGGGCCAACGGCCTTTCCGAAACTCCCCCCGTGGTCGGCGCCATTCTCGAAAACTCGCCGGCCGCCTCCTCCCCCCTGCGGCCCGGCGACCGCGTGCTCTCCCTGAACGGAACTCCCGTAAGGCGCTGGGAGGACATGCCCCGCTTCCTCCGCCGGAACGGGGACCGGCCCATCACCTTTGTCGTCGCCCAGGAGGGCGCCCCTCCCCAAAGCTTTGTCCTCGCCCCCGCCCTCCTCTCCCATACAACCCCGGAGGGGGAAACCTTCACAAGCTGGGGCATCGGCATCCTGCCCGGACAGGCCGCGCGGAAAGAACTCTCCTTTTTTCAGGCCGCCGCCGCCGGATTCTCCCGCTCCGCCGACATGGTCGTCCTGATCTGGAGCAGTCTCGCCGATCTCGTCTCCGGGCGCGAATCCGCCAAAAACATCGGCGGCCCCCTGCTCATTGTTCAGGCCCTCTCCCAGCAGGCCGACCACGGCCTGATCAACCTGCTGCTCCTCACCGCCCTGATCAGCGTCAACCTGGGCATCCTCAACCTGCTGCCCATCCCCGTCCTGGACGGCGGCCACCTCTTTTTCCTGGCCTTTGAAGCCCTTTTCCGGCGCCCAGTGCCCTTCGCCATTCAGGAAAAGGCCATGCTGGGCGGCCTCCTCTTCCTCATCGGCCTGATGCTCTTCGCCACCTTCAACGATATTGTCCGTCTCCTCGGCGGCCCCTCCGGCTGACGGCATGATCCTGCTTGTGCTCAACGCCGCCGAGGGCTTCCTGCACCTCCTCCTGGCCCGCCTGCGGCCCCTTGTCCCCCTCTGCTCCCAGCGCTGGCACCTCCCCTCCCAAGGCGCCGAACTCCTTGTCCCCGCCCTGGAACAGGCCCTTTCCGCCCTCGGCCTTTCCCCTAAGGACCTCACCCGCATCGCCTGCGTCCGGGGACCGGGGAACTTCACCGGCCTGCGCCTCGCCCTGGTCACCGCCTCCGGCCTTGCCCGCTCCACCCCTGCCGTCCTTGCCGGCCTTGACTACCTTCCCCTGCTGGCCGCCCAGGCGGGGGAACTGTGGACAACGCTGGGGGAAACCCCGCCCGGAGCAGAAGAGGGAGAGAAGGACGCCAGGCCCGGAAGAGGGGAAGAGGCCATCTGGGCGCTGACCCGCGCCCGCAGGGGGGTGGTCTACCTGCAGGGATTCTCCCGGACAGGGCTCCGGCCGCTGACCGCTGTCCTGGCGCCGCCCCTGGAGGAAGCCGCCCGGATCATCGCCCGCCTGCACGCCGCCTTGGGAGGGAGCGCCCTGCTGCTGGGCAGCGGCCTGACGGACAACCGCGCCGCCTGGGAAAGGCTGCGCCCGCTTCTGCCGGCCGGAAGCGTTTTCCTTCCGCCCTTCCTTGACGCCCCGGGCGACGGGGTCCTCCTGCGCGCGGCAACGGAGGCCGCCTACAGCCGCGAGGACATCGCCCCCCTCTACGTCCGCTCCAGCGATGCCGAGGAAAACCTGGAGAGCATCAGCGCCGCCCTGGGCCTGGACCCCGCCGCCGCCCGGAAGCGCCTTGAGGAGCTGACCGGGGGCGGGTCATTCCTCGGGCAGGATCTTTGAAAACCAGGGCAGGTGGCGCACAGGGTCCAGATCCGAATCCGTCTGCATGTGCAGGCGGGAGGGGAGGGCCTTGAAGCTCCCGGCCCGTTCCAGCCAGCGGCGGCAGTCCTCGATCCTGCCCATGAGGGCGAAGACGCAGGCCAGGTTATAGGCTTCGCTGCCGGGCCGCATGGCCTCTTCCCAGAGGAAGACATCCCGGGCCAGAAGGAAAACGGCCTCCCGCCCCGCCAGGGAGGGAAGCTGGGCCAGCCGGCTCAGGGCGATGCCCCAGGCGTTCCAGAGCCAGGACTTGGAGGGGTCTTCCTCCAGAGCCTGCTGGTAGAGGGTGGCGGCGAGGAACAGAAGCTCCCGCTTCCTTTCGGGATCCTGTTCGGCGATCCCCAGTTGCTCCAGGGCGCCGGCCCGGCCGGTCCCCTCCCCGTCCTGCTCCAGCAGGTCATGGCGGCGCAGGGCCTCCTGGGCATAACGCCGTTTCCTGTCCAGATCGCCGTCAAAGGCCTTGGCCAGTTCCAGGCAAATCCAGGCGGCATCCCGGAGGTCGGGGTCCTCCGCTCCTTCTGGGGGAAGCCCGGAGAGCCAGATTCCGGCGTCGGCCTCGGCGGAGGCGAGAAGGGCGGCCCGGCTTTCCCTGTCGCGGGCGTTGGCGGCCAGATGGAGCTTGAAGCTGGCCAGGGATCGGCGTGCCTCGGCCGCGAGTTTCGCGTCCCTGTCCTGTTCCGCCGTTGCCAGGGCCTGCTCCAGTTTGGCGATGCCTTCCCGGTTGCGGCGCTCGCGCAGGGCGGGGGGGCTTTCCCCGGCCCATTGGGCCAGATTGTAAGCCCAAACCCTGGAGAGATGCAGAAGGTCGGCGGCATTGGCCGGGGCGCAGTCCTGGGCCGCGCTGTCGCGGGCCTCGAAGATCCGCCGGCGCTCCTTTGCCTCGTCAGTGCAGGAGAGGAGGAGGTCGTAGCCCCAGAGGAGGGACTGGAAGGCATTCAGGAAAGAGGGGTCCAGATTAAGGGCCTTGCGGTAGGCGTCCAGGGCGTTTTTCAGCCGGAGGCGGTCTTCGGCGGAGCAGGCGGCGCGGGGGGAAACGCTGAGGGCGTCGCCCCAGAGCAGATAGTCTTCCCGGGTCAAGGGGGGATCGGCGCTTGCCTGGGCGCTGCTGAAAAGCTCCTGGATTTCGGCGCGCATCAGGCGGCTCCGGGCGGGGTCCCCCTCCCAGCCGGAGGTGGAGGCCAGGCTTCGCGCCCAGCGAAGATAGCCGGCGCCGGAGGATCCTTCCTCCAGGGGTGGCCTGGCCTGTCTTTTTTCCCTGGCCACCCAGGCGGCGGCTTCCTCAGGGGGTAAGAAACCGGCCGCGGAAAGGGCGGGGAAAGCGCCGGCCAGGCGGGCAAACCAGGGGGCGGCGCGGAATTGATCAAAGGCCCTTTCGCCGGCGAGGTGTTGACGGGAAACCGGGGATTTGCCCTGGGCGGCCTTTCGGAGCATGTCCCGCGCCTCGTCCCCGTCGCCCTTTTCCGCCGCCGCCAGGGCCAGGGCATAGGCCGCGGCGGACTGGCCGGGGTCCCCGTCCAGGGCCTGACGCAATTTTTCCCCGGCCTTGCGCAGGAGGAGATCCCGTTGGGCGCCCTGTTCCGGACGGGCCATGCCCATAAGGGCGATGCCCCACTGGGTCAGAAAGGACGGGGGGATCTGCCGGGGCTGGGCCGCCGGGGAGGGATCCGTGATTTCCCGGACCAGATCGGCGGCCAGGGTGGAGGCCGTGAGGCCCTCTTCCGGAGACAGGGCGCGGGCGATGCCGTTCAAGGCCCGGACCCTGGCGATGCGCAGGGGGACGTCCCCGGCGTGGCGCAGGGAAAGGATATTCAGGCGGCGCAGGGCGTGGAGAAAATACGGCCGGACCTCGACGGCTCCCGCCTTCAGGGCGGCGGCCGCGGCTTCCGCCGCGCGCAGGAGGTCAAGGGCCTGGTTGCGCGCCTCCTCAAGAACGGCGGGGGGAGGGGGGGCGGGCAGGTAATCCCTGTAGGGGCCGCGCAGCCGCTCCTCCGCCGCCCAGGTCAGGGGAGTGCCCCGGTAGTAGCGGCCGCCCTCCACCTCAGGGGGGGTTCCCTCCGCGCGGGGGCGGAGAAAGCGGGCCAGCTCCTCTTCGCTCAGGGGGATGGGGGGGGCCATATCGTCCTGCAAGGCGCCGGGGTCGCGGAAGCCGCCCTGGGGGACGGCCTTCGCGGGGGCTTCGGCTTCGGCGGGAAGGGGCGGCCGGCCGGAGGGGGAGAGAAATAAAAGGGCGGGAAGCAGGACAAGAAGACCGCCCGCCAGGACGATGCGTTTGCGCGGGAACGACATGCCGGGCCTCAGGGTTGGGGGGAATATTCGACGCGGGGCAACGCTCTTTCCCCTCCGGCAATTTCCAGCGGCGGACCGGGGAAAGTACGCCGGGCGTCAGGAACCGTTCCGGTACGCATAGCTGTCTCCAGGTAGTGTTTTCCGCTATATCAAGTGGGTCCGCGGGGGTCAAGGACTGCCCGCTTGCCAAAGGCTTGAGCGGGCCGTTTCCAGCCTGACAGGCCATAGCCGGGCGGCGGGTCCCTCAGGCGGTTTCAGCGGGAACTGTTTTGGCGGCCGCGAGATAGGCCTGGCGCAGGGAGAGGAAAGAGGTTGTTTCCGCGTGGTGCAGGTAGAGGGGACGCAGGAAGCGGGCGTGCAGGGCGCGGGCCTCCTTGCGGCGGGCGGCGGCAAGACGGGAGGCTTCGCCGGTGTCAAGGAGGGCGCCCAGATTGTCGGAGAGGGTCCTGGCCCGGTGGGAGGATCGGTGGCTGGCGTTGACCACGGCCAGACCGTTTTGGGCCGTGCGGGCGCGAAGGGGCTCGTCCCGGAGCAGGGCGCCGGCCAGGGCGGCCAGGGCGGCCGCATCGCCCGGGGGGTAGAGAAAAAGATCCCGCCGGTCGCTGAAGAGATCCGCCTGGCCGTGGCCCACGGCGGGGGTGAGCAGGCAGGCGCCGCAGCCGAGGGCCTCGAAGACGCGGAAATTCAGATCGCCCCGGCTACATTCGTTCAGGACCAGAAGGGCTCTGGGATAGAGATCGGCAAAGGCCCCTCTGGTGACGTGCAGTCCGGGGACGGCGTTTTTGACCTCCTCCAGAAAGGCGGCGCGGACCGGATGAAGGGAGGCGTTCACCGTGCCGACGAAAAGCAGGGGCCATTCCGGTTCCGGCCGCGCCTCCGGGGGAGGGGGCTGATCCTGAATGCGGGCGAAGGGGGGAAACCACCAGACCAGATCCGGGCGGAGCCGGTGGCGGGTAAAGTCGGGCAGGTGGTCGCGCAGGCTGACGAGACAGACGTCGAAGCCCTGGGCGTAGAGGGGATACCAGCTATGGATATGCGAATCCACCGCATAGAACAGGGTGAGGCAGGGAAAGGACTCCATGCCTGTGAGGTGGGGCGGCAGGCTGGAGTCCGCGGCCAGGACGGCCGCGGGAACGCGGCCGCCGGTGAGCTCCAGGATATGGGACCAGGAACGGATCAGGCCTGGTTCGTGCGGGCGCTGGATCACTTCCCAGCCGAGGGGAGGAAGCTGCGAGGAAAAGAAGGAGGTGCCCAGCCAGACCAGGAGGCGATTTTCCGCCGGGGAAAGGGAAGAAGGGGCGTCCTTTTCCATGGGTATTTTCCCCTATACCCCTTCAGCGGCAGGATCGCAAGGCCGTCGCCCGAAATCTTCAGATCGACACTCTCCGCAAAGTAAAATTCCCCCGAAAGGTGGATTTGATGTTTGCCTTTATGCCCTCTTTCGGATACACCATCGCCACCGGGAACTCCTCCGACGCGGAAGGCGGCCTGTCTTTGCCGCCCGGTCGCGTCCGGACATCGCCATGCATGACACAGCCGAAACCATGATCCGGGAATACGCCGGAACCGGCGCCCTGCTGCGCCGGAATTTCTTTGAAGCCCAGGCGCGGAATCTGGCCGAAATCGCCCTGCGCCTGGCCCGGGCCCTGGCCGGGGGGCAAAAACTTCTCTTCTGCGGAAACGGCGGCAGCGCCGCCGACTGCCAGCATCTGGCCGCGGAATTCGTCAACCGTTTCCTTCTGGATCGCCCGCCCCTGCCGGCCATTGCCCTGACCACGGATACCTCCATCCTCACCGCCGTCAGCAACGACTTCGGTCCGGATCGGATCTTCGCCAAGCAGATCCTGGCCTTGGGCGCTCCCGGCGACATCCTTGTGGCCATTTCCACCTCGGGCAACAGCGCCAATATCCTGGCAGCCCTCGCCGCCGCCAGGGAGCGTTCCCTCACCACCCTCGGCCTGACCGGGGCCGGCGGCGGCAGGATGGCCTCGGGCTGCGATTTCCTTCTGGCTGTTCCCGAAACCCGCACCCCGCTGATCCAGGAGGTGCATATCGCCGCCGGACATCTTCTCTGCTGGCTCACGGAGCATTATCTTTTTGAAAACACGGCCGCCCTCTCCCCTCCTCCGGGGGAAGGCGGGGCAAAACCCGACTGAGGCACAAGGAGACCCCCATGCCCATCTACGAATACGCCTGCCCTTCCTGCGGCGGCACCTTTGAGGAACTCGTCTTCGGCGACGCCGATCCCCCCTGCCCGGAATGCGGCTCATCCCAGGCCGCCCGCCTGATGTCCCGCGCCTGCTTCCATTCCGGCGGCGGCAGTGATTACGGCGATGCCGCCAACACCCATTCCGGCGGCTCCTGCGGTTGCGGCGGATGCTCCGGGGGCAACTGCGCCAGTTGTTGCTAGGCGGATGCGCCCTCTTGTCATCGCCACACGCGGCAGCAGACTGGCCCTTTGGCAGGCCGAGCACATTCGCGGCCTGCTGGCGCGCGGTTCCTCCCGCCGGGCGGAACTGCTGGTCCTGAAGACCGGGGGGGACCTCGTTCAGGACGCGCCCCTGTCCCTTGCGGGCGGCAA
>JAISNZ010000108.1 GCA_031275955.1 Desulfovibrio sp.
GGAACCCTGCCGGGAGGCGTCCTGATCAATATCCTCTGGTTTCTCCTGAAATGTCTGCTCCTGATGCTGGTTTCCCTGACCCTGGTCAAGGCGGCGACAGGACGCTTCCGCCTGGATCAGGCCTTTGCCTTTTACCTGAAATATCCCGCCGTCCTGGCCGCCCTGAGCCTGCTTCTGGTCTGGATAGGCCTGTAAGGAGCGCGAATATGGGCCTTTTCTCCAGCATCACCGTCCGCTCGCCCTGGCTGTACCGGATCAATGCGGGGTCCTGCAACGGCTGCGACGTGGAACTCGCCACCACCGCCTTCATCCCCCGTTTCGACGTGGAGCGCCTCGGCTGCAAATACTGCGGCAGCCCGCGCCATGCGGATATTGTCTTCATCACCGGCCCGCTGACCCTGCGGGTCCGGGACAAGGTCCTGCGGGTCTGGCAGGAGATCCCGGAACCGAAAATCACCATGGCCATCGGCATCTGCCCCATCAGCGGCGGGGTGTTCCGGGGCGGGCATTCCATTGAGGGCCCGCTGGACCGCTACATCCCGGTGGATGTGAACGTGCCGGGCTGCCCGCCCAGACCGCAGGCGATCATGGAGGGCGTTCTCCTGGCAAAACAGCTCTGGCTCGCGCGTCTGGAAGAAGGTGAGGCCGGAAAAAACAAGGCTGCCCATGCCGCGATTTCTTAAAATCCTCGTCCGGAATCTGCTCAAAGGCCCGGCGACCGATCCCTTCCCCTTCCAGGAAGCCTTCACGCCGGACAGACTGCGCGGACGGGTCGTCCTGAACCCGGATCTCTGCCTCGGCTGCGGCATCTGCAGACACGTCTGCCCGGGCGAGGCCATCCGCCTGGAGCCGGACGAAGGACGCACGGGCTATTCCTTTTCCATCTGGCACAATACCTGCGCCCTGTGCGGGTCCTGCCGCCATTTCTGCCCCACCGGGGCGATAACCCTGAACGCCGACTGGCACGGCGCCCATCCCCAGACGGACAAATACCGCCACGCGGAACACCACTTCGTGCCCTATCTGCGCTGCGCCGGCTGCGGAGCGCCCCTCCGCCCGCTGCCGCCGGGCATCGCCGCGCGCCTCTACGCCCACAGCCCCCTTGACATGACCCAGGTCGTGAAGCTCTGTCCGGACTGCCGGCTGACCGCCACGGCCAAGCGGGAAGGAGAACGGTATGGAACCACGGCCAACCCCGGCTGAGCTTCGGGAAATTCTGAACAACGACCTGCGGGACGCCGTTTCCCTTACCCCTTCCTGGACAACGAACGCCTATGGAAACCAGTACGGCTGGCTGCGCCTGCCCCGCGCGGAGGATCTGCCGGCGGCCGTCGCCGCCCTGGCCGCCCGGAAGGCCCGCCTGTGCACTGTTTCCGCCTACGCGGAACAGCGCGGCGACCGGGAGAAAAGACGGAGCATCGCCTACCATTTTGCCCTGGATTCCGTCCTGCTGACCCTTACCGTGCGCATCTACGACCCGGACACCCTGGAAGCTCTCCCCGTTCCCTCCATTACCCCCTGGTTCCGCAACGCGGACTGGAATGAACGCGAATTCAAGGAAATGTTCAACATCGACATTATCAACCACCCCAACCCGCGCCGCCTCTTCCTGGACGAGCGCCTGGACGCGGGAATCATGACCGGTTTGATCCCCTTTTCCTCCCTGTTGCACAGCGCCGGCAGCAAGGATCTCTGGGAAAGGGTCATGGCGGAAAAGGCCGGCCTCCTTCCCCGGCCCGCCCGGGAGGCCGGGGAGATCGTCGAACCCGCATTTACCCCGGTGGAGCGGACCGGGCCAGAAAACACGGCGGCCGCCGCCCCGCCAAAGATACAGGAATCCCCATGAGTGACCTCCTGACGCCCTGCGCCCAAAAAAGTTTTACCCTGCCCATCGGCCCGCTCCATGTGGCCCTGGAAGAACCCATGTATTTCAAGCTGGATCTCGACGGGGAACGGGTCCGGCAGGTGGAGATCACCGCCGGGCACGTCCACCGCGGCATGGAGTCCCTGGCCGCCAAACGCAATTTCTTCCAGAACGTCGTCCTGACGGAACGGGTCTGCTCCCTGTGCTCCAACAGCCATCCCTTTACCTATTGCCTGGCTGTGGAAAATCTGGCCGGCATCGCCGTGCCCCCGCGCGGGCAATACCTGCGCGTACTGGCGGAGGAAATCAAGCGCAGCGCTTCCCATCTCTTCAACGTGGGCATCATGGCCCATGTGATCGGCTACAAATCCCTGTTCATGCACGTCATGCAGGTTCGTGAGATTATGCAGGACATCAAGGAAACCATCTTCGGCAACCGCATGGATCTGGCCGCCAACTGCATCGGCGGCGTCACATACGATCTTGACTCCACCCTGCTGGAATTTACGGCCGACAATCTGAACCGGGTCGCCGGGCATCTGGCGGAACTCATTGACATTTATCGCCATGACCCCATGATCAAGGCGCGAACCCAAGGCGTGGGCGTGGTGAGCCCAAAGGACGTCGCCGCCCTTGGCCTGGTCGGGCCGGTGGCCCGCGCCGCCGGCGCGGCCATGGACGTGCGCCGGGATTCCCCTTATGCCGCCTACGGCGATCTGGAATTCGCCGTGATCACGGAAGAAGGGGGAGACGTGCATTCCCGCGCCATGGTGCGGCTGCGCGAGGCCCGCGAATCCGTCGGCATCGTCCTCCAGGCCCTTGGCAAACTGCCGGGGGGGGAACGCCGGGCCAGACTTTCGGCCATCCCGGCGGGGGAGGCGGTGGCGCGGACCGAGGCCCCGCGGGGCGAACTTTTTTACTACCTCCACGCGGACGGCTCGGACGTGCCCCTGCGCCTGAAATGGCGGGTGCCCTCCTACCTGAACTGGGACGCCCTGCCCGTCATGATGAAGGACTGCGCCGTGGCCGACGTCACGCTGATCGTCAACAGCATCGACCCCTGCGTGTCCTGCACCGAACGCTGAAGATGCACGAGGCCGCCTTCGCCTCTTCCCTGCTCCGCATCGTCCTGGAAGAGGCGGGGAAACACGAAACAGCGGGGCTGCGCCTGCGGGTGACGGGGATCGAGCTGGAGACAGGGGCGCTGTCCTGTCTGGAGGCGCATACCCTGAAGGGGTGTTTCGAACTTCTGGCCGAAGGAACCGCGGCGGAAAACTCCCTTCTGACCGTGCGCGCCCGCCCCCTGTCCGGATACTGCCCGGCCTGCGGGCAACAGGTCCGCGCCGGGGGACGCTCCTTCTCCTGCCCCCTGTGCGCCGGCGGCTCGGTCGCCTGGGAAGGAGGCCATGAAATGAAAATCACCGCCATCACCGTAACCCCGTTCCCCGGGACCGCTCCCGGCGAGGCAAAGGCGGGAGGATCAACCGGAAGGCGGCAGGGGCCGGAAGGCCGGGGTCTCAAACCATAAAGGCGGTTTTGATGAACAGGACACGGATTTACGCCATCGCCGCGGACGCCGAAAAATGCAAGGGCTGCCGCAAGTGCGAGCTGGCCTGCATCGCCGCCCACAACAACCTCACCCTCAAGGAAGCCGTCAAGGAACGCAAAAACTTTGAGCCCCGCGTGCATGTGATCAAAACAGACACCCTGAAGGTGCCGGTCCAATGCCGCCAGTGCGCAAACGCCCCCTGCGCCCGGGTCTGCCCCCTTGAAGCCCTGCAGCAGCGCGAAAACGGCGAGATCGTCCTGCGGCCGGAATATTGCGCGGGCTGCGGGCTCTGCGTCATGGTCTGCCCCTACGGCGCCGTCAGCCTGACCAGGATCAGAAGGAGCGACGAGGAACAGACCGGCCCGGGAGGCGCTAAACCGCGCCGGATCGCGGCCCGCTGCGACCTCTGCCGGGACTGGCGGGCCAGGGAGGGCAAGGAGATTACAGCCTGCATGGAAGCCTGCCCGGCCGGCGTCTTCGCCTTCGTCCCGCTGGAGGAATACCACAGAGCCCTGCGGGCAGGCCCCCAGCCCCGCCCCGCCGCCCAGGCGGAAAGGGCGTAACAACATTCGCCGCGCCCCCATTTCCGGGCGCAAAAAGCGGAGGCAGCATGTACATCGTCACAGGCGGAGCGGGATTCATCGGCAGCGCCGTGATCTGGAAACTCAACAGCCTCGGCATCGACGATATCCTGGTGGTGGACAACCTGGGACGCTCCGACAAATGGAAAAATCTGGTCAACCGCTCCTACGCCGCCTACATGCACCGGGACGACTTCCTGGCGCGGGTGGCCGAAAGGAGACTTGAGGGGGACGTCAGGGCCATTGTCCACATGGGGGCCTGTTCCTCCACAACGGAAAGGGACGCGGACTTCCTGCTGCGCAATAACCTGGAATACAGCAAAATCCTCTGCGCCTTCGCCCTTGAAAAAAAGGCCCGCTTCATCACCGCCGGGAGCGCCGCGACATACGGCGACGGCTCCCAGGGCTTCGACGACGACGCGGACCGCCTGGAAGATCTGCGCCCCCTGAACATATACGGCTACTCCAAACACCTTTTCGATCTCTGGGCCAAACGCCGCGGCCTCCTTGAACACCTTGTCTGCCTGAAATTCTTCAATGTTTACGGGCCAAACGAATACCATAAGGGAGAGATGCGCTCCGTTGTCCACAAGACCTTCGACAGCATCCGGAAAAGCGGCGGCATGGAACTCTTCCGCTCCTACGATCCCGCCTACCCGGATGGCGGGCAGCGCCGCGACTTCGTCCACGTCAAGGACTGCGCCGCCGTCATCTGCTGGCTGCTGGACCATCCCGAAGTCCGCGGCATCTACAATCTGGGCACGGGAACCGCCCGCGCCTGGAAGGATCTGGTGCGGGCCGTGGCCGCCGCCATGAACGTCCCCGCCCGCATCACCTACAAGGACATGCCGGATGCCCTGCGCGGGGCCTACCAGAATTTCACGGAGGCCCCCCTGGCCCGCCTGCGCGCGGCAGGATACGCCGCCCCCCTGCTGACCCTGGAACAGGGAGTGGCGGACTATGTGACAGGCTACCTGCTGGGACCGGACCCGTATCTTTAGACTGAGCTTCCAGACTATTTTCGACGTAAATATCTTATTTTACATAGATTATAAATTTGAACATGTTCTGTTGCCGGCTACAGCCGGTCTGGTTTTATGGGCAACAGTTCAAAGGCCTTCTTTTGGATTGGATAACGTACGGTATTTTTCGCACATTTGAAAAAATGGAAGTAGCCCGCCGAGTCGGTTAGGTTTGGTCATAGCCTAACAACCACCAGACCGACAAGGGAGGGCTACAGATGGAAGCTA
>JAISNZ010000115.1 GCA_031275955.1 Desulfovibrio sp.
CAGCGCTGTTGGGTTTGCTGTCTACGGTCAGCAAAGCGGCGAACGACAGCGAGTTCATCACCGGGCTGGTGGAAAGCGGCGAATTGTTCAGCCCGCTGAAATTCAACCCGGAGGACGCCTACACCTTCCTGCGGGAAGTGCCGCTCTATGAGGCCTGCGGCATCATCTGCCGCATCCCGGATTTTTGGAAGCGCAAGGCGAAATCACGGCTCTCCCTGTCTCTTGGCTCAAAAGAGCCGTCCGTGCTGGGCATGCAGTCCTTGCTCGCCTTCTCCCCCTCCGTCTGTTTCGGCGACACGGAACTCAGCCGCGAGGAGCTTGAAGCCCTGCTCGGCGAGGACAACGGTCTGGCCTTTCTCAAAGGCAAATGGGTGGAAGTCAGCCAGGAACGGATCAGGCAAATCCTTGCCGCCCTGGATAAGGTGGAGGGGCGCGGCGAGCTTTCCTTCGCGGAGGCAATCAGGATCCAGGCGGGCATAGTGGATGCGCTGGAGCAGATTGACGACACCGAGGTGCTCGTCACCAACGGCCAATGGCTCCGCGCTGTGTTCACTAAAATGACGCAGCCTGGCGAAATCGAGCCTGTGCCCGCGGGCGGCGGCTTCACGGCCACGCTACGCCACTATCAGCAAACGGGGCTGAACTGGCTTGCGTTTATGCGCGGCATGGGCTTCGGCGCTCTGCTCGCGGACGATATGGGACTTGGCAAGACGGTGCAGGTCCTGGCCCTGCTGGACAGACTCCGCGAAACGGAACCGGACGCGAAAACGCTGCTTGTCGTTCCCGCTTCCCTGCTTGTGAACTGGCAGAAGGAGGCGGCGAGGTTCGCGCCCCGCCTGCGGGTCTGTGTTCTCCACGGCGGCAATATCGACTTTTCGCCGGACGATGCGGATGTGTTTCTCACGACCTATGGAATGGTGGCGCGGCTTGAAAAGCTGACTGCCGTGGTCTGGAATGTGTTGATTCTTGACGAGGCGCAGGCAATCAAGAATCCGGACGTAAAGCAGACCAGGGCGGTCAAGAAGCTTGACGGCGGCGTGCGTATCGCGATGACGGGGACGCCGATTGAGAACAGGCTCGCGGATTTGTGGTCCATATTCGATTTTCTGAACCCGGGCCTGCTCGGCACCGCGAAAGAGTTTGCGGCCTTCACGAAAAAGCTCAAGGACGCGCCGGAGGGCTATTCCAAACTGCGCGGCGCGGTGTCGCCGTTCATTCTGCGGCGGCTGAAAACGGACAGGTCCGTGATCTCCGATCTGCCCGAGAAGAATGAAATCAAGCAATTCACGATGCTGACGAAAAAGCAGATCGCGCTGTATAACGCGCTGGTGGCGGATTTGCAGCGCGTTCTGCTTGAAGAGGAAAACACGGGCATTCAGCGCAAGGGCAAGATTCTCGCGGCGATTATGAAATTCAAGCAGATCTGCAACCACCCCGACCAGTTCAATGGTCAGAGCGCCTTCGACCCGAAGCATAGCGGCAAGTTTGAGACCCTGGCCGAAATCTGCGCGACCATCCGCGACAAACACGAGAGCGTGCTGGTGTTCAGTCAGTTCCGCGAGATGTGCGCGCCGCTGTCACGCTACCTTGAAACCCTGTTCGGGCGGCCGGGCCTGGTCCTCCACGGCGGCACCGCGCCGAAACAACGCGGCGCCATGGTGGAAAAATTCAACTCCGCCTACGTGCCCTTTATGGTGCTGTCCTTGAAAGCGGGCGGCGTGGGCCTGAACCTCACCGCCGCAAACCATGTCGTGCATTTTGACCGCTGGTGGAACCCGGCGGTTGAGAACCAGGCCACCGATCGTGCCTTTCGCATCGGGCAGACAAAAGGCGTGATGGTGCATACATTCGTCACCACAGGCACGATTGAGGAGAAAATCGACCAACTGATCGCAGGCAAGCAAAAGCTCGCGGCAGACGTCATTGCCGCAAGTTCCGGCGAAAACTGGGTGACGGAAATGTCCAATGCCGAGCTTATGAACCTGTTCCGGCTGGAGGCGTAGCCGATGAGTTGGGGATACAGCTATTACAATCACAGTCAGCCGTCCGTGGCGCAACAGCGCGAGATCGCCGAAAAGCGCAGGAAAAAGCTTGAGAAGGATCAGGTCGAAATTCAGCCGGTTATCATTGCAGGCGGGAAAATCGCCGAAAGGTGGTGGGGCATCGCCTGGAACAAGAACCTTGAGAGCTACGCCGATTTCGAGAACCGCCTCGGCCGGGGGCGGAGCTATTGCAAAAATGGTCTGATCCTCGACCTGCGCATTTCCGAGGGCGGGATTCGCGCGCAAGTCAGCGGGAGCAGCGTCTACAACGTCACCATCACGATTGACAAGCTGGCCGACAGGCATTGGCGGGGCATAGTCGCCGCCTGCGCCAAGCGGGTGGAGAATATCGGAACATTGGTCGAGGGCAGGTTTCCGCAGGAACTCGCCGATGTTTTCATGAAACAGGGCGAGGGGCTGTTTCCGAGCCCCAAAGAGATTCATATGCTGTGCGACTGTCCTGATGCCGCGATGTTATGCAAACATATCGCCGCCGTGCTGTACGGAGTAGGCGCCAGGCTTGATCGTGATCCGTTGCTGTTCTTCAAACTGCGCGGCGTTGATCCCGGTGAGCTGATCAAAAAGTCCGTTGAGGAGAAGATGCAGAACCTGCTCGCCAACGCAGGCAGGAAATCCGGGCGCGTCATCGCCGATAAAGATATCGCGCGGCTGTTCGGAGTCTGACTATAGCAAAATCATGCCCTCGTATTTGATCCGGAAGTGGAATTACCGGGCGGCGCCCTTTTCCCGGCGCCCGGAGGGAGGGAGGATCTGCGCCGCCAGCCGTCTGGCCAGCCAGGTATGCCGCATGCGGGGGGTGCTGTTGCGCACGGCGATATGCAAGGCGCGGGGGGAACCCACCAGGATGACCAGCCGCTTGCCCCGGGTGACGCCGGTATACAGCAGGTTGCGCTGCAAAAGGACATAGTGCTGGGTCAGGATGGGCAGGACAACGGCCGGGTATTCGGAACCCTGGGATTTATGCACGGAAATGGCGTAGGCCGGAACAATCTCATTCAATTCCTCAAATGTATACAGGACATTGCGATCGTCAAAGCGCACGGTCGCCTCGCGATCTTCAGGGCTGAGGCGGCAGATGCGGCCAATGTCGCCGTTGAAAACATCCTTTTCGTAGTTGTTGCGGATCTGCATGACCTTGTCGTTCGGGCGGTAATGAAAATCACCGCGCGAGATCTGGAGTTCATCCGGGTTGAGGGCGTCCTGGAGGCGGTTGTTCAGGCTGATGACGCCGACGGCGCCCTTGTGCATGGGGGTGAGGACCTGGATATCCTCCACGGGATGCAGGCGAAAACGGCGGGGGATGTGATCCCGCACCAGTTCCACCACCAGATCGGCGGCTTTTTCCGGATCTTCCTGGCGGATGAAGTAAAAATCGCTGAGACCTTCGGCGGGAGGCGTGAGCGCAGGGATCTCGCCCTGGTTGATGCGGTGGGCGTTGACAATAATCTCGCTGCTCGCCGCCTGGCGGAACACTTCGGTGAGTTCCACCACAGGCACCGCCCCGGACTGGATGATGTCCTTGAGGACATTGCCCGGACCCACCGAGGGCAGCTGGTTCACGTCGCCCACCAGGATCAGGGTGGCCCCCAGGGGCACGGCCTTGAGCAGATGGAACATGAGCATGGTGTCCAGCATGGAGGCTTCATCCACCACCAGGAGAGCGCAGGCCAGAGGATTGTCCTCGTTGCGGGCGAAGCCGTCCTCGCTGGGGCTGTATTCCAGCAGGCGATGGATGGTCCTGGCGTCCACGCCGCTGGTTTCCGCCATGCGCTTGGCGGCCCGGCCCGTGGGCGCGGCCAGGAGAACCCGGCCTTTCTTGTGCCGGAAGAGCCTGATAATGGCGTTAATCACGGTGGTCTTGCCCGTGCCCGGCCCGCCCGTGATCACCAGCGCCTTTCCGGTCATGGCGGCCAGGGCCGCCTCTTCCTGCTCCTCCGCCAGATCCAGGGGCAGGGCGCCCCTGATCTTGTCCAGCAGACCTTTCGGGTCCTCAAAATGCGCGCTTTTCGGAGAATGCAGGAGGCGGTGCAGGTAAAAGGCGATGGTGCTTTCATAAACATGGAAATGGCGCAGATACACGGCTTCAAAGGAGATGCCGTTTTCCTCCGTCAGGGTTTCGCGGACGATGCGCTCATCCAGGACAAGGGCGTCAAGGCCCTCCAGCACCAGTTCCGCTTCCACGTCCAGGGCGGCGGCTGTCTGGGCAACCAGCTCCTCCAGGGGAAAGAAGCAGTGTCCTTCGTCCACGCATTTGCGCAGAACATAGAGCAGGCCGGCCTCGATGCGCAGGTCCCCGTCATGGGCCAGGCCCAGCTTCATGGCCACGGTGTCGGCGGTGAGAAAACCAATGCCGGGGATATCCATGGCCAGGCGGTACGGGTTTTCCCGCACCACGGCCAGGGCGTCGGCGCCGTAATGGCGGAAGATGCGCACGGCATAGGATGTGGATACTCCGTGCGGTTGCAGGAACAGGATCAGATCGCGGATGCCCTTGTGCTCGGCCCAGGCCGCCTTGATGTCCTCGACCAGCCGGGCGGAGATCCCCCTGACCGCGGCCAGTTGATCCGGATGCTCGTCCAGGACCTCAAACGTCTTGTCGCCGAACATGTCCACAATGCGTCCGGCCAGGGTATGCCCCACGCCTTTGATCAGGCCGGAGCCCAGGTAATGGCGGATGCCTTCCAGGGTAGCCGGCAGCAGGGTCTCGCACTGTTCCATCTTGAACTGACGGCCGAAACGGGGGTCTTTCACCCAGGCGCCGGTCACGGACAGGCGGATTCCCGGCTGGGGGGAGGACAAAAAGCCCACGACGGACACGGGGTCCGCATTGCCCTGCACTTTGAGGCGCAAAACAGTATAGCCGTTGTCTTCGTTATGGAAAACAACCCGTTCCAGAGTGCCTTGCAAGGTAACCGGCTGGGGGGAGGCGAGAAGGGACTGCTGTTCGCGCGTATCCATGCTCTACCGTAGCGCGATGCCGCGTTCCCAGTCAATGCGATCCGCAATGGTCCGGGAAAGGGCGGCAAGGCCCAGGCCGGAAAGGGCGGAAAGGAAAAGGGCCTCCGGCTGCCGCTCCCGGAGGGCTTGCAGGGCTTCCTCGGTCAGGGCGTCGATTTTATTGAAGATCAAAAGCCTGGGCGTATTCTGGAGCTTCAGGCGGACCAGAATTTCGTCCACGGCGGCGATATGCATATCCCGCTCCGGATGGGAGGCGTCGGCCACATGCAGGAGAAGATCGGCCTCTTCCATCTCCTCCAGAGTGGCCTGGAAGGCTTCCATCAATTCCCTGGGCAGGCCGCGGATAAAACCCACGGTATCCGTAAGGATGAGTTCGCGTTCCCGGGGGAAGCGCAGGCGGCGGGTTGTGGGGTCCAGAGTGGCGAAGAGGCGGTTTTCGGCCAGAACGGAGGAGCCGGTCAGCCTGTTGAGCAGCGTGGATTTGCCGGCGTTGGTGTAGCCCACCAGGGAGGCGACGGGCACATTGCCCTTGGCCCTGCGGCTGCGGGCCTGGGCGCGGCGGCGGCGGAGATCCTTCAGATCGGCCGTAATGCGGGCCACGCGCTCGCGCAGACGGCGGCGATCCGTCTCCAGTTTGGTTTCCCCGGGGCCCCGGCCGCCGATGCCCCCGGCCAGACGGTCCAGGGCGCGGGCTTTGCCGCTCAGGCGGGGGAGGAGGTATTGCAGCTGGGCCAGTTCCACCTGGAATTTCCCCGCCGCGCTGACGGCCCGCTGGGCGAAAATATCCAGGATAAGCTGGGTGCGGTCCAGAACGCGGCGTTCCGTGACGTCCGTCAGATTGCGCAACTGGGCCGGCGAAAGTTCGCCGTCAAAAATAATCAGACCGGCGTTGCCCTGCAAGGCCAGAACCTCCAGATCCGCCAGCCTGCCCTTGCCGATGATGATCCGGGGGTTGACGGCCGCGACGCGCTGGATGAGGATTCCAGCTGTGGAAACCCCCGCGGTGGCGGCCAGATCCGCGAGTTCGGCCAGAGAGGCTTCCTGCTCGGGGCGGGGCTTTTCCGAGACGCTGACCAGGATGGCCCGGTTTTCCGATCCCCTGCCTTCCTCCTGGCGGATGCGGCGGATGGCGCGCACGGCTGCCGCTCCCCCGGATACCCCGTCGTCAGGTCCGTTCCCTCCGGCGGCAGGGGCGGGGAAGGAAGCGCGGGCCAGTTCCTCTTCCAGGGCAATCGCTTCCGCGGTAAAATCGGTTTGTCCCATGTCCCAGCGCAGGGGGGGATGAATGAGGCTGGTTTTCCCTTCCGGATTGGGGGGCAGAAGATGGGCGTGCTGCCGCAGAAGGGGCTGACCGTGGGCATCGACGGTCAGGATGCAGACGCTGTCCAGACGCAGGAAGAGCATATCCAGCAGGTCTTCCTGGCGCAACAGGTCGTCCGTGAGGTGGGTGACCAGGAGGCGCAACCCGCGCAGGCGGCCCGCGCCCTCGCGGGCGCGGGGCAGTTCGGGAATGAGGATGCGGGCGGCGTCGCCCGCGATGACCATGAAGGGCCTGCCTTGCCGGTTGATCAAAAGGCCAATCTGCCGGTTCAGGGATCGGGACAGGGCGGCCAGTTCGTGAGCCTGCTCCGGGGTATAGCCCCCTTCCGGAGGATAGCGCCGGGTCAGCAGGCGGGAAAGGGCCCTGATCTGGCTGGATTTCAGGCCTTGCGTGTTGCCCTCAAGTCTGGCGATAGGCGCTTCTCCTTTTGCTTTTCCCGCGCGCCCCAGGCAACGGCGGCATGTTCCTCCCGGGATCAGTCCGTCGGAAAAGAGGAGGCGATCATGCCGTCATAGGCCGAGGTCACGGCAAAGGCGAGAGAGGCCATGTCGCGGCGCAGGGCAAGGGGCGCCCGCAGGGAATGCCGGGCCAGCTCTTCCCGAATCCGGTCGTACCAGGAAACGGCGGGGACGACCAGGAGGGAATGATAGTTCTTGGCGGCAGCCCGGAGCAGGCAGGGACCCCCGATGTCGATTTCTTCCACAAGAGCCCTGGCGGGCGCCTTTTTGCGCGCGGCCCCGGCAAAATCGTACAGATTGACGCAGACCAGATCAAAGGTCCGGATGCCGTGTTCCGCCAGGGAAGCGAGGTGCGCTGGGTTATCCTTGTCCGCCAGGATGCCTCCGTGAATTTTGGGGTGCAGGGTCTTGACCCGGCCGTCCAGGATTTCGGGAAATCCGGTGATCTCGCTGACCGCAAGGGCGGGCAGACCCGCCTCCCGCAGGGACCGAAACGTCCCTCCGGTGGAAACGAGCTCCACCCCGCCCTCGGAGAGAAAACGGGCGAAATCCTCCAGGCCGGTCTTGTCCGTAACCGAGAAAAGAGCCCGCCTGACGGGAAGAAGATCCATGCCGCGCTCCTCATTGCCCGTCCGCGCGAACGGACAATGCTCCCTTGTAGCCCCGGTCCGGAACAATGTCCAGCAATTACCGCTTGAAACAGTCCGCTTGCGGCGAGCCGCCTGCTCCTGTTCCGCGGCGGGGATTTGCCCGCAAATCCTTGCGGAACGGTTCACCCGTTTCCTTCCTGAACCGCTCCGGAGACGGCTGCCGGAAAAACCTTGACCCGGCGGCGGCGGTTTGTCATCATCCGCTGACGCAATATCTCCTTGAAATTGTTGATTGGCAAGCGCAAAGCGGCAGTGTCCTTTTCGAGCGATTTCCTGCTGAAACCGCTCTAAGACAACCGACGACCCGGAGGGAATATGAAACGTGACTGGACAGGCCCGGAGCTGATGCGGCTTTCCGGGGCCTACTGGGAAAGCTGCGTCCTGCAGGCCGCGGTGCGACTGGATCTCTTCACGATCCTGAGCGAAGATCCCTTGAGCGAGGAGGAACTGGCGAAAAAACTCGGCTGTCCTGTCAGGGGACTGTCCATGCTGGTTACGGCCCTGGTTTCCCTGGGTCTTGCGGAGCGCGAACAGGGGCGGGTGCGTCCCGCCGGCGGGGCATTGCCCTTTCTCTCCCGTCACTCTCCGGAATACCTGGGATTTATCGTCAGGCACCACGCCCATATCCTGCCCGGCTGGGCCCGTCTGGCCGAAACCGTGCGCGCCGGGACAACCGCGCAGGAGGAAACAGTCTACTTCACCCAGGAAGCGGAAGAGCGGGAAGCCTTTCTTCTGGGCATGCACAACATCGCCCGCCTGCAGGCGGAGCGCGTGGCCGGGGCCCTGGATTTTTCGGGCCGGGAACGGCTCCTTGACGCGGGCGGCGGCCCGGGAACCTACGCGGCATATTTTTGCAGAAAAAATCCAGGACTGCGGGCAACCATCTTTGATCTGCCCGCCAGTGAACCCTTTGCCCGCAAGGTGATTGCCGAGTTCGGCCTGGAAGGCCGCCTGGATTTTCTCGGGGGGAATTTTCTGCGCGACCCCCTGCCCAAGGGGCAGGATGTGGTCTGGCTTTCCCAGGTACTCCACGGAGAAAATCCCGAGGACGCCGCCGCCCTGGTGCGCAGCGCCGGCGCGGCGCTGAAGCCGGGCGGCCTGATCTGCATCCAGGAATTCCTGCTCCGGGACGACAGGACAGGACCCGTTAGCCCGGCCCTGTTCGCCCTGAACATGCTGGTGCAGACCAAAGGCGGCCGGGCATACACCGAAGGGGAACTGCGCGCGATGCTCACAGCCGCCGGAGCCGTCCGCCTGCGGCTCCTGGAGGAACACTTTCCCGGAGACGCCAGGGTGCTGGTGGGAGAAAAGGAATAGAGGGCAAATTCCCGGTGAAAAGGGGGGACGTTGGCGCTCCTGCCCTGAACTGAAAAACCCTTGGTGGGGGAACCAAGGGTTTTCAGTGAAGAATCTTCTTCACAAGCCCGGCTGGGGGAAGCCGGAGACATCTGAAAGCAACCTGGGGGATGGTTGGGCGTCATAGGGGGGGAACCTTCGCGCCGTTTCAGATGCCTCTTAACTAGCAAGAGGCGTGCCAAAAAAGGGGAAAGTGAAAAACTTTTTTCCGTTGGGAAATCAACGGGTTCCTTCAGGGCCGCCAAGGAGGGATTTTTTTGGAGATCTTCGTATCGTGCGATTCCGCACATTTCTCGCGCGCAGAGCGCACAGAGAGGGAAAATCTGTGCGGATACGCACAAAATTGCGCGGCG
>JAISNZ010000205.1 GCA_031275955.1 Desulfovibrio sp.
AAACAGCCAAAATAATCATTTTCAAGCCTGCTGAAGGTCTCCAGGCCGCATAATGGCCCTAAAAAAACGACCGCGCCCGTTGCCGGACACCCTCGGGGATGGGCGCGGTGGATTCTGGATTATGGCCTGTCCTTGCCTTGCGTCGTGAAGCGGAGTACAGCAGGAGACAGAGCGTTTCAGACCTGAAACCCGCGGCGGGAATTCGCCTGCAAATCCCTGCCGGGCAAAGGATGCCCTGGCAATGCTCCTTTACCCTCAAGGGGAAACCGGTTGCCTTTTATGCCGCGCGTCTTTCAATCCACAGCCGGCTCCAGCCGCCGACTGACTCCGCCCCGAGGAGCCGGCTGGATTGCCCTTCATGAAGGGGCCAGCCAAGATGTATGCCCAGCCGGTCGTCAAGCGGGAATCTCCCTGAAGGGAGAGCTTCAGGCCATAAAGGAAGTTTTGGTGAACCGCCATGACCCGTAAACTGCTGCCCTTCCTGGTCTGCTCCCTTGCCCTCCTGTTCTGCGCCTGCGGGAAGTTCCCCTGGGAAGCCCCCCCGCAGCAGCGGAAATCCTACCCGGCAAGCGCAACGCGGTCTCCTCTGGAGGAAGCCAGCGCCGCCCTGTCCGCCGGAGACTTCCCCCGGGCGGAACTGCTGGCCCAACGCGCCCTGTCCCGGACAAAGGGGGACAGGGTTTTGGACCTGGCCCGGATCTATGCCCTTGCCGCTTTACGCAATCACCATCCCCATGCGGCCCTCACCGCTCTGGAGCAGTGGCGCCTTGCCGGGACAGGGGCGGACGAAGGCAGGGAATGGCAGGAGATCTGGTGTCTGGCCATGGCGGAACTCTCTTCCTGGACCGCGAAAGAGCGGGCCGGGGATCTGTATCAGGATACCTCCCGATCCGCCTACGCCCGCGGCCTGGCCGGCATTTTTCTTGCCGTGCGCCAGTGGGAGGAAGGGCGGCTGGGAGATGGCCCGACCGTTCTGGAAAACCTCTATGCCTCCGCCCAGGATCTTCCCTTGCGCGTCATGCTGGAGCAGCGCCTGGCCCTGCAGCTGCGCGCGGCAGGGCCGGCCGCCGTTTCCCTGGCGGCCGGCACAATCACCCCGGAAAACCGGGATCGCTATCCCTACAGCATCTTTCTCCTTGAGCAACTGCACCGCCAAACCCTGGATCCGGACACCCGGGCCGAAGCCCGGGCCGCTCTGGACCGCCTCTCCCTTCCCCTGGCCGATCCCTCCCTGACGCAGGGACTGCCCCCCTCGGCCATCATCCTGCCCGCGCCCGCCGCCAGAGTTTCCCTCGACGGCAAACCCCTGGTTCTGGCTTTGCCCATCTCCGGCCCTCTGGGGAATACCGCGGCCAAAATCGTCGCCGGAGCGGAGGCGGCGGTGCGCGTCCTTGCCGCCTCCGGCCTTTCCCTCTCCCTGGTGACCATTGATACGGACCAGCCGGACTGGACAGCCCGCGTGGACGCGCTGCCCAAAAAGGCGGCCGTCATCGGCGGCCCTCTCCATCCCGCGGCCTATGCCGCCGCCCAGGCCCAGGGGCTCTTCTCGCGACGCATCTTCTTTACCTTCCTGCCCGGCCTGGAACCCGGCCAGGAGGGCCGCGCGGCCTGGCGCTTCTTCCCCAGCGCGGAAGATCAGCTGGATGCCCTGCTCCGTTTGAGCGCAAGCCTGGGGGTCCACGGCTATGCGGTCTTCTATCCGGAAGAGGCTTACGGCAAACGCATGTCCGCCCTGTTCCAGAGCAGGGCCGAGGCCCTGGGCTTTTCGGTCCACGCGTCCTCCTACGCCCCGGACAACCCGGCATCCTGGCTGCGCGCCACAGGGAACCTGCTGGCGGCCAACAAAAACCCGGAACACTCCAGGGGGGCGACCTTTCAGGCCATTTTCCTGCCGGACACCTGGAAAAACATGGACCTTATCGTTCCCAACATTTTTTATTACAATGAGACCCGGCAGCTTCTCCTGGGTTCCTCCCTGTGGGAACAGGGCATTTCCGGCGGCGGCTACGTCAGCCCCCAATACTACACGCTGGCGGTCTTTCCCGGCGCCTGGAACACCGCCCGGGCGCATCCGGAAAAGGACCGCCTGCAGGCGGCCCTGCTCCCGGCGGACAACATTCAGGCGGATTTCTGGGTCGGCCTTGGCTATGACTTCGTCCGCTTCGCCGCCGGCCTGAACCTTCCGGAAAACGCCGCCCCGGGCAGCGTCAATGCCGCTCTGTCCTCCGCCTCCCTGGAGTGGACCATTGCCCCCATCCACTGGGACGCCTCCGGCCGCGCTCGCCAGGCGCTTTTTTTGTTCTCTCCCGTGGAAGGCGGCTTTGCCCTTGTGGACGAGGCCGCTTTGCGCAAGGCCTTCGGCGCGGCCTGGAAATAACGGCGCCCTCTCTTGACAGAGGACAAAAAAATACAGAGACTGAGGACGCCCCGGAAGAAGAGGGCGAAGCCGGAAAAAAGCGGGTCTTTCTGCTGACCGCGCGCAGTTACCGGTTCACGGACAGCTTTGACCACCCCTGGTATGCGGATGCGTGATCCCCTTGCCCCCTTCTGATCCCCGGCAGACGGCCTCCGTTGCTCCCAGGCAGGCGGCCTGGCTGGAAAGCCGCCGCGAAAGGGACCGGGTTCTGCTCCGGCCCCTGGGAACCTGGACCGTAGAGGCTCTGCGCCAGGCGGAAAAAGATCTGCGCGAGGCCCTTTCCCCCGCCCCCGGCGCCGTGTCCCTCGATCTCTCCGGCCTCTCCCGCCTGGACACCGCCGGCGCCCTTGTCCTCAACAAGGCGCTGTCCTTGCTCGAGGCGCGGGGCATTCCCTTTGAAATAACCGGCGCCAGCTCCGTGCAGAAGGCCCTGCTGGCCTTTGCCCTTCCCCCGCCAGGCGAAGACGGGCCTTCGCGCGCCCCCTCCCTCCCGGCCGGACTGATCATTGCCCTGGGCCGGAACGCCCAGGCCGGCTTTGAAACCGCCGCGCGCCTCAGCGAATTCTTCGGCCGTTTCCTTGTCCGCCTGGGACTGATCCTCCTCCAGCCGCGCCGGATGCGCCTCACCTCCCTGGTGTTTCATATGGACCAAACCGGCTTGAGAGCCGTGCCCATCGTCGCTCTTCTGACCTTCCTCATCGGCATGGTCGTCGCCTATATGGGGGCGAAGCAGCTGCAATACTACGGGGCCCAGGTTTTTGCCGTCAATCTGCTGGAAGTGAGCATTATGCGGGAGATGGGCGTTCTGATTACCGCCATTGTCGTGGCCGGCCGATCCAGTTCTTCCTTCACCGCCCAGATCGGCGCCATGGTGGCCAATGAAGAGGTGGACGCCCTACGATCCATGGGCCTGGACCCCGTCGATCTCCTGGTCATCCCGCGCATCCTGGCCCTGATCCTGACCCTGCCCATCCTGGTGTTCATTGCGGATCTGGCCGCCTTTTACGGCGGCGCCGTGGCTCTCCGCGTTTCCCTGGACATCAGTTTTCCGGCCTTTCTCACCCAGTTGCACAGTGTCGCGCGGGCGCAAAATTTTCTGGTGGGCATGGTCAAAGCCCCCTTTTTCGCCGTAATCATCGGCATCGTCGGCTGTTTCCAAGGTTTCAGAGCCACGGGCAGCGCGGAATCCGTCGGATTCCTCACCACCGTTGCCGTGGTTCAGGCCCTTTTTCTGGTCATCCTGACCGATGCCCTTTTCGCCATCTTTTTTACCGCCATAGGCCTATGACCCGCTCCACCCCCGCCTCTCCCGGTCTCTCCCCGCCCCCGGACGCTCCGGTGGTCATCCGTCTGCGCGGCATCCTCAACTCTTTCGGCCCAGCCACCATCCATGAAAACCTGGATCTGGACGTCCGCAAGGGCGAAATTCTCGGAGTGATCGGCGCTTCAGGCACGGGAAAGTCCGTCCTTTTGCGCACCATCCTTGGCCTCCAGCGCCAGAAACAGGGCAGCGTGACGATTTTTGGCGCCGATATGGACCGGATTGCGGAAAAGGAAAAAGCCGCCATCCGGCGGCTCTGGGGCGTGCTCTTCCAGGACGGCGCCCTTTTTTCCTCCCTGACGGTCAGCGAAAATATCCAGTTTCCCCTGCGCGAATTCACCATCCTTCCCCCTTTGCTGCGCCGGGAAATCGCCCGCATGAAAATCGCCGCCGTGGGGCTGCCCCTCTTAAGCGGCGAAAAATTCCCCGCCGAACTCTCCGGGGGCATGCGCAAGCGCGCCGGGTTGGCCCGCGCCCTGGTTATGGACCCAAAGATTCTCCTTCTGGACGAACCCACAGCCGGCCTGGATCCTCTGGCTGCCGCCGGTTTTGATCAGCTCCTGCTCACCCTGCGCCAGAACCTGGATCTCACCGTCTGCCTGGTCACCCACGATCTGGATACCCTGTACGCCGCCTGCGACCGCGTGGCCGTTCTAGCGGAAAAACGTATTTATGCCGTTGACACCATTGACAATCTCATCAGATTGGACCACCCTTGGATTCAGGACTATTTTAGAGGTCCCCGCGGGCGCGCGAAAGCGCGGGCGGACGCCGGCTGATACAGTATGCCCCCCGGCGGGGTTCGGGCGGAGCCCCGAAACATCCGATCTTCCCCAAAAGAATGCGCTTCGCCCCCAAGCGGCGAGCGCAAGCGTGCCACGTTGCAGGAGAAAGAGGGAATGGAAGTTCGCGCGAACTATCTGGCGGTCGGGATCTTCACCCTGGGGACGCTTCTGGCCGGCATCCTCTTTACCCTGTGGATCGCCCGGCAGGACGACACCCCCATGGTCAGCTACGACATCCATATGCGGGAAAATGTCGTCGGGCTTGTCCCCAACAGCGATGTTCTGTTTAACGGCGTCCGCGTGGGCACCGTCTCCCGCATCAAGATCAGCGACTCGGATCCCGCGGAGGTGAACATCCGGGTGCTCATCGCCGCCGATACCCCGGTGCGCGAGGACTCCTTCGCCAACCTGGTGCCCCGCGGCGTAACCGGACTTTCCCTGGTCAGCATCAGCGGCGGTTCAGCCGACAGCCCCAGGCAGCAGGTTCCCCCGGGCCAGGTGGGCGTCATCAAGACCACTCCCTCCGCCCTGGATTCCGTCATGCAGAATTTCCCCCAAACCCTTGCCGCCGCGAACGAAGTCCTCAAACGTTTCAGCGACCTGCTCTCGCCAGAGAATATCGACGCCCTCTCCCTCACCCTTGCCTCCATGTCCGCCCTGAGCTCCACCCTGGCCAAAAACACCGACAGCCTCGACGCCCTCCTGCGCAATCTCGGAAAGGCCGGCGACAAATTTTTCTCCCTGATGGAAACAGCCAACCGCGCCATGACCGGAATGGAATCGACCCTGCGGCAATTCTCCCCCGAGGACATCTCCAGCCTGCGCCTGCTCGTGCTGGACGCCCGCGCCCTGGTCCAGACCCTCAACCGCATCGGACGACAGGTGGAAAGCAACCCCCGGCGCTTCTTCTTCGGCGATGCCGTCAAGGAGTACTCCGCCCAATGAAAATCCTTCCTTTTCTGGCCCTTCTCCTCCTTCCCGCCTGCGGGAGCCTTCTGAACCCCGGTCCGCCGCCGGCCAGAATCCAGCTCAACCCGGCCATGCCGGACAAGGCCCCCGTCAGCGTCAAAAAACAGATCGTCATCGCCCCTCCCCAGGTTGAAGGGGATATGGACGCCGACAGCGTCGTTCTCCTCTTCCACGGCCGCGAACTCCGCCACCTCTCCGGCGTGCGCTGGATTTCTCCTGTCGCCCGGATGCTCCAGCACGCCATCATCGACGCCCTCCAGACATCCGGGGGATTCGCCGGCGTTGCTGACGACATGGCCGGCATCTCCGCCGACGCCAGACTCCTCTGCGACCTTCGCCGCTTCTGCCTGCGCTACGACACGGAGACCGGCCCGCCCGCCGCCTGGATTTACGCCACCCTGCGCCTTGTCAATCCCGGCAGCGGCCGCCTCATGGGCGCCATGACCCTGGACATCTCCATCCCCGCCGCCTCCACGGACACCCCCGCCCTGCTCCAGGCCATGGAGTCCGCGCTCCAACAGGCCCTTGCCGAGATCGCCGCCTGGACCCTGGACAGGATGGGTCAGGGCGTCAAGGTCAAAATGTTTCAATCCACAGCCGGGTCCAGCCGCCGGCTGACTCCATCCGGCGGATA
>JAISNZ010000214.1 GCA_031275955.1 Desulfovibrio sp.
CGAACCCCGCCGGGGGGCATATCTTTATCAGGCCGTGTCCGCCCGCGCTTTCGCGCGGAACGGACGGCCCCGAACCCCCTCGTCAGCGTCATGGCGCAAAGCGCCATGGCGCCTATGCCAATGAACGCCTGAAACAGTTCGTTTGCGGCGGGCAAAGCCCCCTCAAAATACAGCGCCGGTTGTCCGCGAACCGCCTTCAGCGCGTCCCGGCGGGAGAAGCGACGCCCGTCAGGCGGGACATGTCCCGCAGATACGCCTCGTAGCGGGAGAGATAAAACCCCAGGGCCCGGGCGAAATTGTTGCCCACAAGGCCGTCCATCAGCATCTGGCTGATGGGGCGCACGCGGGTCAGCATTCCCTGGCAGGCGGCGAAAATTTCCTTTTCATCCCGGGACATGGACTCGACCCAGCGGGTGAGGGAGCTGCGCGCCCGGGGCTGGTAAAACCAGAAATACATGATGTCCAGGGAATTGATGGCCAGAGTCCGTTCCATTTCCCTGACCTCGTCGCTTTCCTCCTCAAGTCCCGGCCACTGCTCCCGGAGAAGCTCCAGGACGTCCTTTTCCGGCAGGGCCATTTCCAGGCGGGAAAAGGTGGAAAAAAGCCGGAACAGTTTGTCCTGGTAATCCCAATCGCGGCGGCGCGAAAACTCCGCCTTGTCGGCAAAGCCCTCGATGACGGCCGCGACCGTGTCGGAAGCCAGCTTGGAGATAACCGTCGCGGCCTGCGTCAGGATGATCACCGGCCAGCCGCAGGCGAGAAAGATCTGGAGCAGCAGATAGCTGTAAGTCACGGAGACGGGGATGGCCAGGACGCTGCGGAAGAGGTTGCCGACAATCGCCTCCCGGGGGAAGCCGCGAATCCTGTTATGCGAAGCGATATACAGGCCGTTGATCAGGGCCATGGTGGTATACAGGAATACCGGGGCGTTCAGGGAGGTGACGCCCAGACCCTTTTCCAGCAGCAGCAGGCGGACTCCCAACTCCAGGAGGGGCACGGAAAAGCCCGTGTACATCAGCGAGTCGCAGAGCCGGGACCAACTGATGTAATCATTCCAGCGCAGCAGCGAAGCCCGCTGAAATCCCCCGCCGCCGAGCACGGCCTGGATGATGTTGCGCCCCCCGGTGATGCCGAACCAGATGAGCGGGCCGCAATAGGCCAGAAACCACCAGGTCTGGGTATGGAGAAAGGTCAGCAGGGTCAGGCTGAATCCCAGCAGGACCTTGGCGATGTTTTTCAGGCTTGTGTTCATATAGCGCCACTGCGGCGCGTCCGGACGCCGCTCTCCGTCCGGGTGCGGGGCGCACTGGAAGATGTGTTCCCGGGCCTGCGATCCCCCCAGGGCGATAATTTCCCTGGCCGTGGGGTCATAGCGGAAACTTTTCTCATCCACCTCCCAGATGGTTTCCTTGCGCTTGCCGATGTTTTCCAGGCCGGGAAGGGCGCGCAGGAGCCGGGTCAGCGTCCCTCCCAGGGGGGGGTGTTCCCGGGGGATGTAGGAGACAAGGCGGCGCAGCACCTGCCGGTAGGGCACATATTTCCGCTGCTCGTCCTTCTGGTCCGAAAGATGCAAGCGCTCCCGGTTGGGCAGGGTGGCGGCATAGGCGAACCCCATGCCGTGAAAAACGGGCGAGCGGCTGATGGAGTCGCTGCCGATGCGCGTCTTCAGGGGCCGGCGGGCGTAAAAGCTCTGGAATTTGGCCAGATGGCGCAGGATTTCCCGGATGTTCCGCGCCCGGTCGTCTTCCGGGGAAGACAGGGGCCTGTCCCCGATCCTGGTCAGGAGATTGCGGAGCAGACGCTTGAGGGAAATGCCGCTGCCCTCGTTCACGGCGAACTGCAACTCGCTGATGGCCGGAATGTCCCGCAGCCGGCCGTCCTCGTAATTTTTGAGGTTGAAGATCTCCAGGTGGCTGATCTTCCCTTCACAGTCGTACAGGAGTTCCAGGACGTCCTCCACCGCCAGATCGCACAAATTCAGGATGATGTTGCTGGTGGAACGCAGGGCGGTCAGGCTGTTGACCAGGTCCGCCGGGGAGCGGCGCATGATTTCCGGCACCCTGTCCCGCTCTTCCGGGTCCGTGGCCAGGGGGACCGCGGGATTTTTCGCCTTCTGCAGCCATTGCGCATTGACGCTTTCGGGAGTCAGCGCGTTGATCCGGGCGAGCAGGCGGTCCATTTCCTCCCGCCCGGCGGCGTCCGCCGAGAGATAGCGGGCGCGCAGGGAATCCATGCCGGCGGCAAAGGCGGTCATGATCCGGCGGTAAATCAGCTCGGCCAGATGCGTGCGCGAAGTCTGGCCGATAGCGACAAAGGCCAGGATTTCCCTTTCCGAAATCTCCTCCAGCTCCAGCCCCCATTCCTCGCCGATGGCCAAACGCAGACGGGTGTTATACTGCTCCAGGAGACGCATTACGTAGGTATGGTGATACAGGGAGGCTTCCCGGCCAAGGGCCAGAATGTCCTGGCAGTCCTTTCCCTGGAAAAAGGCCAGCATATCGTGCCAGTCCTCAAATCCGCGCGGCTGCCAGACGATCTGGACAAAACGGTCCCGGAAGCGGGGCTGAAACTCAATGCCGACGCGCACCGTAATGCCCATAATCTCCGCCGCCTGGAGCAGTTCAGCCACGGCCGCGGCTTCCACGAAATTGTAGTAGACGACGTCCAAAGTGCGCAGTCCCTTGATCCAGGCGTCCATGATCAACTGTGTCGGGGACTTGCGTCCCTTGGTGTTGGCGTCATGGACATGATGGTCGAAGGCGAGCTGGTCCCAGGTTTCGGGCATTTCCAGAAGGTGGTACTGGCGCAGCATCCGGCGGACAACAAGCCGGTTGCCGGTGGCCGCCGCCCGAAAGTCATGGGCCAGGCGCAGCTGGGCCGCCGTGTTGCCATGGGCGCGAACCAGATCCTTCATGATCTGGATCAGCACCCGGGCGGTATTGTAGCGAAAGGAACTGGAAGGAGCGGCGAGCACCTCCGCGCGCAGCGCCCGCAGGGCCTCGATGCGGTCCTGGGCCTGCCCCGTGTCCAGCGTGTCCAGGAGATTGATGACCGCATAGGCCACGCGGATTTCCTGGGACATGGACAATTCCTTGAGCCCGTGCGGATGCATGGCCGACGGGAAGAAGACCCGGCCCGAGCCTTGCGCCATGCCTACGCCGCTGTCCAGGATGCTGTTCACCATCGTGAGCAGTTCGTGATCCTTGGCGTCAAAATACAGAGACAACATGCCATCCGCCTGTTCTGCGCACTGAGAGCTTGTGGAAATGAGGGGATCCTGGGGGCATCATGCCCACCCCGGCGGGGTTCGGGCAAGGCCCCATCCGGCAACTTTCCTATAATTCGCCTAAATCCCGCACCACGCGCCAGGGCTGCGAGGCTTCAGCGGCAAGGTCCTCGCGCCTCGCCTCGCCGCTGAGGACCAGAACGAAATCAATGCCGGCGTTCTCCGCCAGTTTTTTATCCGTAACCAGGCGATCCCCGACCATGACCAGCCGCTCCCGCGGATAGCGCGCCAGCAGAGGGGAGAGCAGCGCGGCGTTGGGCTTGCCGAAGATCTGATCGGGCAAGCGTCCGGTCGCTTGCTCATAAAGGGCGATAAAGCTGCCCACATCCGGCAGGGGGCCCGCCGGGTCCGGGCAGACGCGATCAGGGTGCGTGGCGAAGTAGGCGATGCCCGGCTTTTGCAGCAGGCGCGCGGAAACGGCGAGTTTTTCGTAGCAAAGTTCCGTGTCGTAGGCCAGAATGACGGCTTGAGCCTCTTCCGGGCCGAGGCGCAGCTCGGGCATGGCCGCGGCCAGAGCGGCCGCGTAGTCGCGGTTGCCCACCAGGTAGGCGGAGCGGATGCCGGCCGCGCGTAAATGGGCCACCAGCGGGGTCGTGGGGAAAAGCAGCTGCTCTTCCCTGGCGGGAATTCCCAGTGCCTGGAGCTTTTTGACATAGGTCCGCGGCCCTTTCGAGGTATTGTTGCTCAAAAAATAAAAGGCGCAGTCCTCCCAGAGGCGGAGGATAAAGGCCACGGCGCCCGGGATGGGGGTATCCCCCAGGTAGACGGTGCCGTCCAGATCGAGCACGAAACAACTTTTTCCCAGGTAGGACATACCGCTCCGCCGGGACAAACAGGGCAACGGACTTCCGGGGGCCGCGCGGGGCAAAGGCCGGAAGTCCGCTGCGGGCAAGGATAGACTTTGGGGAACCTCTAAAAATTGTTCTTCCAAACCGGCCATAGATCCAAATGGATTTTTTTGCCGTTCTTTTCGGTTTGGCAGGACTTCATTACACCACAGATCCGATGCTGGAACTGGTGGAACGGGTAAGAAAAAATTCTTCCAGCCCCTTATGGGCAAAGATTTTTATCATGTTGTAACCTTTTTAGTAACAAGTCAAGCCTGCCATTCCCGCCGGAACGGGACAAGCGCAGCCTTTTCCCCGCTCACCCCACGGAACACCTCCCCGGCCGCCGCCGCCGCCCGCCGCAAGGCCTCATCCGCCAAATGGGCATAGCGCCGCGTCATTTGCGCGGAGCCGTGAGGCAGGAGCTTTTGCGGGGTGTGGAGGCCCACAGCGCCGGTGGACGCCATCCATGAGGCGAACACATGTTTGCCGCTTTGGGTTCTGGAAGCCTCGCCCTCCTTGCCCCCTCCGGCCTGGAGTGCTATAGGCAGTAAAAAGGGAGGGGCTTCAAGGTTTCTTTCTTTTCCCGCCCGGCTTACAGCCATTGTGGTTGCGCGCCATTCCCCAGGGCGGGTTTTCTCACTTTTCGCCGCAACGCCGGACAGGGACGGACGCATGGACAAAGACGCCAGGGATGTCTTGCAGGTCACCAAGGAGATCATCATCAAGTTCATTGAGCTGCATCGCGTCTCGCCGGCCAATTTCGGCGAGATCTTCCCGCAGGTCCACCGGGTGGTCCGGAAAACCGTCGCCTCCTCTTCTGAGGCTGAAAAAGACAGGGAAGGATGCTGACCTTTTCCCAACTCTCCGCGCAACGCGGCCCGGTGGCCGTTGTCGGCCTGGGCTATGTGGGTCTGCCCCTGGCGGTGGCCCTGGCCGGGCATTTTTCCGTGATCGGCTTTGACCTGAACACCGGGCGCATCGCCGAACTCCGCGCCGGACGCGACCGCACGGGAGAGGTCTTTCCTCCCTCCCTGGCGGCGGCGGACATCCTGTACACCACCCAGGGCGAGGATCTGGCGCGGGCGCGGGTGATCATCGTGGCCGTGCCCACCCCCATAGACGAACACCGCTTCCCGGATCTGCGGCCGCTGGAAAAGGCTTCCCGCCTGGCGGGGCGGCATATGTCCAGGGGAACGGTGGTGGTCTACGAGTCCACGGTTTACCCCGGCGTAACGGAGGAGGTCTGCGTGCCCCTTCTGGAGCGCGAATCCGGTCTGGCCTTCGGGCGGGACTTCAGCGTGGGCTATTCGCCGGAGCGCATCAATCCCGGAGACCGCCTCCACACCCTGGACCGCATTGTCAAGGTGGTCTCCGGCAGCGACGCGGCCACCCTGGAGCTTCTGGCCGGCATGTACGGGACGGTCACCGGGGCCGGAGTGCACAGGGCCCCCTCCCTCAAGGTGGCGGAAGCTGCCAAGGTCATTGAAAACACGCAGCGGGATCTGAACATCGCCCTGATGAACGAGCTGGCCCTGATTTTCGACCGTCTGGGCATCGCCACCGAGGACGTGCTGGAGGCGGCCGGGACCAAGTGGAATTTTCTGCCCTTCCGGCCGGGTCTGGTGGGGGGGCACTGCATCGGCGTGGACCCTTACTACCTGACCTGCCGGGCCGAGGCGGCCGGGTACCACCCGGAGGTGATCCTGGCCGGCCGCCGGATTAACGACTCCATGGGCAAGTATGCGGCGGAAAAAACGGTCAAGCTGCTCATCGCCGGGA
>JAISNZ010000064.1 GCA_031275955.1 Desulfovibrio sp.
AATTGGCGATGTTCAGGAGGCGCGTGGCCAGATTCTGGCTTTTGGCCACGAGCTTGGCGATATCCTGCAGGGTGGCTGTGGAGTTGTCGCGCGTGGCGTCGAAAAGCATGGGCAGCAACTCCGGCTCATAGGGCACCAGGGGAGGGGATTCCGCAAGATCGTTCAGAAACTTGTGCGCTCGCGCGAGAGATTGTCCTGGATCGCTCATTTTTTTCTCCGGATGGCCGCGCGGCGGCGCAAGGGATCTGTTTTCACCGGCGCTTTGGGCTATGTGTTTTCCGCCGGTTCGGCGGGTCCGCTTCCGGCAAAGCCCTGTTGCCGGGCAGCCTTGATTTTTTGCACAGCCCGCGCCGCTTCCGGCTTCTTGTCCTCAGGCACCAGGTTATTGGTCAGCAGCCACATGAGGAACTTGACGGCGGCTTCCAGCCCTGGGTTCATATCCAGGGCTTTGAGCAGATAGCGCAGGGCATTGCCCATATCCTGCTTTTCCAGATAGGCGCGGGCCATATTATAGAAAAGGTGCTCGTCCTGGGCGGCCAGCTCCTCGGCCTTGGCATAATAGGTGATGGCCTGATCGATCATTTTGTTTTTGCGCAGGTTGATGCCGAATTCGTTGAAAAGGTGTTTGTGCTCCTCCTGAAAGGCGGCGTCCAGTTTCACCAGGCGCTCAAAAATATTGTTGGCCTTGCCGCTTTCTCCGCGTTCAAGGTAGGTGATGCCAAGGCCGAAATTGGCCCGGACATTTTCCTCATCAACCTGCAAGGCACTGTTAAATTCCATTTCTGCGCTGTAATATTCTTTATTTTTTCTGTAACGTTCAGCTCTTGCAATAGTCTTGTTCAGCTCACGCATTTTTGGAAATACATTTGTAACGTACATTTCAGGTTCTGGAGAGAAACGTGACAGAAAATCATCTTTCGGAATATTTTTCTTTGGTCCAGATGGTATATAATTTACATTCAACGGTTGTACTTCAATCTGTCCATCGTCTCCTTCAATGCAAAACCAGAACATTTTTTGAATGCTTTTGCGGGTTGTCGTACCAGTGCCTACCTTCTTCACTTCCTGAGAAGAGAAGACGCCGTTGATGCCTTCGCGTTTTCCCGGAGATTCCTGCATACTGATCTTATCCTGTTATGCCCTGCGGCCCATGTCGTTCAAGGCGCGGCGGGCCGCGGCCGCAGGGTTTGCGGATCGGGTGACGGGCCTGCCCATAACCAGAAAATCAGCTCCGGCCGCCACGGCTTCCGCCGGGGAGACCACCCTGGCCTGATCGGCGCCGGCCGGCTCGCCCTCAAAGCGGATGCCCGGGCACAGGCAGAGAAAGTCCGGGCCGCAGGCCTTTCTGACGGAAGAAACCTCCCGTCCGGAACAGACGATCCCGTCCAGTCCCCATCTCTTTGCCTCCAGAGCACGTTGTAGCACCAAGTCCTCAAGAAGGCCATTCTCTGTTTCCCTTAGGCTGGTCAGGACGGTGACGCCCATAATCGGCGGCTCCCCGGCGCGGGCTTCGCCGCGCCCTTCCAGAGCGGCGGCGGCCATGGCTTCCCCCCCCTCCAGGTGCAGGGTGAGCATGTGCGCCCCCAGGCGCGCGGCGGCGCGGACGGCTCCCCGCACTGTGGGGGGAATATCGTGGAATTTCAAGTCCAGAAAGAGGGGGAAGGATCGCTTCAGGAGGACCCGCACCAGATCCGGGCCTTCGGCCGTGAAAAGTTCCAGTCCCACCTTGAGCCAGAGGGGCAGGCCCGCGAGGGCTTGCGCCAGGGCCAGGGCCTGGACGGAGGAGGGCACGTCCAGAGCTATGATCAGACAGGGGGCGTTCACTCCGGCTCCCATTCTTCCAGCAGTTCGCCGAGGATTCCGGCCTGACAGGAGGGCGACAGAGTCGCCGCGATATAGGCGGCCCGCAGTTCCTGCCAGGCCTGCTCCAAATCGGCGTTGACGATCCACAGATTGAACCAGCGGGCCTGGGCAATTTCCTGAGCGGCGATGCGCAGCCGTTTGCGCAGGCTTTCCGGGGTTTCCGTCTGGCGTCCCTGGAGACGGCGGATCAGTTCCTCCCGCGAGGGAGGCAGGAGGAAGATCAGCCAGGCGTCAGGAATGGCGCGCCGCAGTTGGGAAGCTCCCTGCACGTCAACATCGAAAAGGAGGTCGCGGCCGGAGGCCAGGAGTTCCTGGGTGACCAGCAGGGGGGTTCCGTAAAAATGGTCATGCACGGCGGCCCATTCGGCGAAGTATCCGGCGTCGCGGCGGCGGAGGAACTCCTCCCGGCTGAGAAAATCGTAGTCTATCCCCTGTGTTTCGTCAGGGCGCGGGGCGCGGGTGGTGCAGGAAACGGAAAAGGCGAAGCGGGGGAATTCCGCCAGCAGCCGTTTGATGAGCGTGCTCTTGCCCGTTCCGGACGGAGCGCAGATGACCAGGGCCACCCCGGTGCGCGCAGGGGAGATCATGCCTCTTCCTCCTGGAAGCGTTGGCGCATGGTTTCCGCCTGGACAGCGGAAAGAATGACGTGGTTGGAATCGGTGATCACCAGGGAACGGGTTTTGCGTCCCTGGGTGGCGTCAATGAGGCGGCCCTCCTGGCGGGCGTCCTCTCTGAGACGGCGCATGGGGGCAGAAGCGGCATTGACCACCGCCACCACCCGTTCCGCCACGACAAAGTTGCCGAAGCCGAGATTGAGCAGCTGCTGCCTCGTCTGCATGAGGGGCCTTCCTTCAGGGCCGCGCGCTCAGGATCGCCTCAGGGGACGGCCGGAGCGTTATTCCACATTCTGGACCTGTTCCCGGCATTTTTCCAGTTCGTTCTTGAGATCCACCACCAGGCGGGAAACCTGGACATCCTGGATCTTGTTGCCGCAGGTGGTGACTTCCCGGAAGCATTCCTGCAGGGTAAAGTCCAGTTTGCGCCCGGCATCCGCGCCCAGTTCCAGGAGTTCCCGCAGCCTGTCCAGATGAATGGCCAGACGGGTCAGTTCTTCGCTGACGTCCAGCCGGTCGGTCAGGAGGACGATTTCCTGCAGGAAACGCCCCTCCTCCAGTCCCGGGCCGTGCCCTTCCAGGATCTCGCCCAGCCGTTCCCGCAGGAGGGCGGTCCGTTCTTCTTTGACATCCGGAGCCCGTTCCCGGATGCGCCGGGTCCATTCCTCCATGCGCAGGATCCGGGTCAGGAGGTCTTTTCCCAGACTTCTGGCCTCCAGGGCGCGGGATTCGTTCCAGTCCTCCAGGGCCAGGCTCAGGCCGCGTTCCAGGCCCTGAAGCAGGGAATCGTCCGGATCCTGAGGGCTTTCTTCCCAAAGGAAGGACAGGACCGGCAGGCGGTTGTAGTCCGGAACGAAGACATCCCCCCGTGAGGCGGCGAAGGCGGCGACAGCCTCAAGCAGGGCGTCGGCCTGTTCCACATTGAGGGCTAGGGAAGGAGTCCGGCGGCGCATCTGCAGGTACAGGGAGATTTCCAGACGCCCGCGGGATGCCTGGCGCCTGACCAGTTTTTCCAGGGCCGTTTCCAGAGGCCGCGCTTCCAGAGGCAGACGCCAGCGAATGTCCAGATGGCGGCCGTTGACGCTGCGCACCTCCCAGGTCTGGATCCAGCGGTCTTCTTCCAGAAGGGAACGGCCAAAACCGGTCATGCTGCGGATCATGCCTGCTCCGGGGAAAAAAGGGATGCGGAGGCGGAAAAACTGACGCCTGCCGTCAGGATACGACATCCCGCCCGGAGAGGCAACCAAGAAGGCAGCCAAGCAGGCAGCCTTGCCAGCGCGGCCGAAAATGCCGATTACTTTTTTGTGGACAGAGAGCGCAAAGACCAGTAGAAGAATCCGTTGTCATGGGGATCGCGGGTGTTGCCCGCGCGGCGCGCCCCTTAGGCGCGCGGACATGGCGCAAGGGTACGGAGCGGTAGTTAAGACGGTTATAACGCCGGCCTGTCACGCCGGAGGCCGAGGGTTCGAGTCCCTTCCGCTCCGCCATTTTTCAAGTCCAGGTATGTCCTGGTATGCCGGGAAGTCTTGTTAGCCAAGGCTTCCCGGCTTTCTTTTGTCCGATGCTGTCCGATGTGATCCGAATAAATCCCCCGCTTGCCTGGGTACGATCCTGGGTATAGTTGGCAAATGA
>JAISNZ010000123.1 GCA_031275955.1 Desulfovibrio sp.
CCGGGCTGATGGCCCGCTATCCCCGCCTGCCGCGGATGCGCGTCATCGCCTACTGCGTCTGGGCAGGCAACCGGCTGCCCCCGGTCTTTGTCCAGAGCCTGAGTCAGGTGCGGGAAATCTGGACCTGTTCCCGCCATTCACAGCGGGCCTTTCAGGAATATTTCCCTTCGGTCGCGGTGGTTCCGCATGTGGTGGAACGCCGCCCGGTCCCTTCCTTCCTTCTGGAAAAGGCGCGGGAGCGCGTCGGCGGCGTGGAGCCGGAGGAGTTCCTCTTTTTTTCCATTGCGGATGCCGTCAATCCCCGGAAAAATGTCCGGGATCTGCTGTTTGCCTTTTCCCGCGTCCGGGAGCAGGGTCCGCGCAGGGTTCGGCTGATCCTCAAACAGTACCGCCGGAACCTGGATTTCTCCTCCCTGGAGGGGGTGCGCAGCCTCGCCGGCGATCTCGGCGCCGGGGAAATGCGCGCCCTTCATCTGATCAGCCATGCCTATGTCAGCGCCCATCATGCCGAGGGCTGGGGACTGGGCCTGTCCGAGGCCATGGCCTTCGGCAAGCCCGTCATCGCCACGGGATATTCGGGCAATATGGACTTTATGGACGCCCGGAACAGTTTCCCTGTTCCCTATAGCCTGGGGCCGGTGCCGGAGGAAATGACCCGGCGGCTGCCCTGGTTCACCCCGGACATGATCTGGGCCGATATTGACAAGGAAGCCTTGATTCAGACCATGAAACGGGTCGCCGCGGGCCGTTGGGATCCCGAACTCCGCGTCCGCGCCGCGGATATCGCGCGCACTTTCAGCCCGGGGGCCGTGGCCGAAATCATGCGCGCCCTGTTGTGAGGAGATTGCCATGTGTCTTGCTGTCCCCATGCTGGTAACGGAAATTACGGATGACGTCCTGGCCCGCTGCCAGGTGGGCGAGGGAAACGCCTATATCACCGCTTCCCTTCTCCTGCTGCCTGAACCGCCCAGGGTGGGGGACTATGTGATCGTCCACGCCGGTTTCGCCCTGCATATCGTCTCGCCGGAAGAAGCGGAGGAATCCCTGCGCCTTCTGCGCCGGATTGCCGACGGCGGGGATTTGCTCCCCTCCCTGAAGGAAGGCGGCGGTTCGCTTGTCCTGAAAAACCAAGCGGGAGAAGAGATTTGAACCCTTGGCCTGAGGCATGAGAGGCCGCCTTGCGCCCAGCCCCACGGGGAATCTTCATCTGGGCAATGCCTTTGCCTTTCTCCTGGCCTGGTTGAGCGCGGCCGTCCAAAAGGGCGCCCTGGTTCTGCGCCTGGAGGATATTGATCCGGATCGCTCCAGGGCCGCATTTGTCCGGGGCATTCTGGAGGATCTCGCCTGGCTTGGCCTGACCTGGGATGAAGGTCCCCGGCCTTCTTTCCATCCGGACAGGAGAGGGGCGGAGAGTGCCTTTTTCCCGGAAGAGGGGGCCTTCGGACCCTACCGGCAAAGCGCCCGCCTAGAGCGCTATGAGGCTGTTCTGCAGGATTTGCGCCGCCGGAACCTGCTCTATCCCTGTTTCTGTACCCGCCGGGAGCTGCGCCTTCTGGCCTCGGCCCCGCACAGCGGCGACGAGGGCGTTCCGTATCCCGGCATCTGCCGCCGGCTTTCCGGGAAAGAACGGACCGCGCGGCTCGCGGCCAAAGTCCCCTTTTCTCTGCGCCTGGACACGGCCCGGTCCATGGAAACCCTTCTGCGCGAAACCCCGGGGGCCACGGAAGGCTCTCTGCTTTCCTGGAACGACGCTGTCCATGGTCCCCAAGTCTTCACTCCGGCGGACTGCGGCGGCGACTTTGCCCTGCGGCGGTCCGACGGGGTTTTCGCCTACCAGTTGGCTGTGGCCGTGGATGACGCCGCCATGGACATCACCGAGGTGGTGCGCGGGGAAGACCTGCTTTCTTCCACTCCCCGCCAGATTCTCCTGCTCCGCCTTCTGGGGGCGCCCCTTCCCCGCTATGCCCACATCCCCCTGCTGCGCGACGCCCAGGGTCAGCGCCTGGCGAAACGGCATAAGGGACTGGAAGTGCGCGCGCTGCGGGAGGCCGGTTTTTCCCCGGAGGCGGTCATCGGCCGTTTGGCCCATCTGGCCGGGCTGCGCGCGACGCCCGCTCCAGTGCCCCCGGCCGGGTTGGCGGAGGGTTTTTCTTTTGCCTTCCTGCGGGGCTGTGCCCCTGTGGCGGATTTTTCCCGTCCCTGACGCGTGGGGGCAGTCATCGGGGAATTACTTCCTGTATCCATGCTGAAAATCCTTCGCGTAGAGGCGGGAAGGGGGACTGTGGGCCGGGCCTTCCCCGGGCAGCACGAGGATGATGGTCTGGCGGGAAAGATCCTCGCAGTCCATGGTCCGGGCCAGATCCGCCAGGGTGGTGCGGACGATGCGTTCTTCCGGCCAGCTCACCCGGGCGGCTACAACAACGGGGGTTTTTTCGGGAAGCCCTCCGGCCCGCAATTCCCCGGCAAGGGCATCCGGATCTCCGGCGGAAAGATAGATAGCCAGGCTCCCTCCCTGGCGGGCGTAATCGCGGATGCGCTGCCCCTCGGGCACAGGAGTGCGGCCGTGCAGCCGGGTCATGACCAGGGACTGCGTCGTTTCGGGCACGGTAAAGCTCACCCCGGCGGCGGCGGCGGCGGCAAAGGCCGCGCTAACCCCGGGAACCACGGCATTGGGAACGCCCAGAGCGTCCAGAAGGAGCTTCTGTTCCCGCATGGCCCCGTACAGGCCGCCATCGCCCGTATGCAGACGGACCGCCGTTTCTCCCGCATGGGCGGAGGCGCTCAGGAGGGCGTGCGTTTCTTCCAGGGTCAGGGAGGAGGAGTCCGCAATCCGGGCCGCGGGTTTGGCCCCGGCCACCATGGCGCGGGGAATCAGGGAGCCGGCGTAAAGGATGAAATCAGCTTCCGCAAGAAGTCTTCGCCCCTTGACCGTGATTAGTTCCGGATCTCCGGGACCCGCGCCCACAAACCAGACCATGCCCGCAGGCCGCGTTTTTTCCCCTGTCATGCCCCTTCCTCCCCGGATTGCGCAGGCCGCGCTGATTTGGACGCGCAGAGCAAAAAGACCGGATTCAGACCTTCAAAACGGAGATCGCCAGCCAAAGGCCTGCCCTGGCAGGCGTGCAGGGAAAGGGCGTGCACGGTTCCTCCCAGTTTTTCCAGAATGAGCCGGGCGCGGTGCAGGCTGCCCATCAGGACGCAGTGGGCCGCCAGCCGTCCCCCGGGCAAAAGGCGCTTCCAGGCCAGCCGGAGCAGTTCCCCGGCCTCCGGGGCGTCCGTCCCCAGGCCACCGCCGATGAAGATGCGGTGAGGCCGGTCTTCCAGGCCGCCGAAGAGGCCGGCCCCGGAAATGTCCCCGGCCAGAAGGCCGGGCAGGACTCCCTGGACAATCTCCAGATTGGCGGCCCGGAAACGGCGGCGGTTGGCCCGGATGTGGGCGACGCGCTCCGGTTTTTTCTCCACGGCGACGACTTTTCCTCTCCAGGCAAGGCGCGCGGCTTCAATCCCCACAGACCCGCTGCCGGCGCCCAGATCCCAGACGATATGCTGCGGCGCGACGCCAAGGGCCGCGAGAGCGGCTATCCGCGCCGGCCCTTTTGTCAGGATGTTGTTTTCACGGCTAATCTCCTCATCCGGGAGACCGAAGATCGCTTCCTCCGGATTTTCGGGAGGAACCAGCAGGATAACCCGCCGGGGCGGCTTTGGAGAGCTTTCCCGCCAGAGCAGAGCGCCGGATACGCTTAAGGTCCGCTGTTCTTTGGCCTGTACCGTCCCGGAGGGCGTGAGGGAAAGATCGTCCAGGACATGGAGGCGATATCCGGACTGGCCGCACTCCTCCAGAAAAGCGGCGACGGTTTTGGGGCTTGAGGCCGCATCGGTGAGGAGAAAGACGGGGGTTCCCGCGGCAAGGGCGTGGGCCAGAGGCAGCCAGTGGTTCCGGCCATGCAGGGAAACAGAGCGGATGTCCTCCCAGGCCAGACCCAGGCGGGCCGCCGCTCCCTGCAAAGAGCTAAGGGCCGGCAGGATGGCCGCATCCGGAAAGAGGGAGGCCAGACGGCTCCCCAGGCTGAAATACAGGGGATCGCCGCCGCAGAGGACAACCTGGCTTCTGCCTTGGGCGCGGTTTTTCTGAATAACCGCCAGCACGGCGGGAATGTCCGCGCCCACAACGACTTTTTCCGCCGGATGATCCGCGAAGAGGGCCAGATGCTCCCTGCCGCCCACCAGAATGTCCGCCGCTTGCACAAAGGGGTGGCGCAAAATGCGCTCATCCGGATTTTGCGCCAGGCCAAGGCCGAGGAGGGACAAAGGAGGAAGGGCGTTGTTCATGGCGCATTTTCCCGTTGACGATATCCGTTCAGAGTGAAATTTCCGCGGATTTCCTCTGCCTGGAAAGGAGGGCCGCGCCTTGAGGCCAGGATTTCCCCTTCCAGGCTGAAAACATGCAGGGAGAGATCCGGCGGGGCGTCTTTCCGGGAATCCGCGCGCAGCCATCCCTCCATGACGGCAAAGGCCCGTTCCGTCAGGGCGGCCAGAACAAGCCCGTATCCTTCCGGGGATATTTTCCGCATCAGGGACAAGGCGCCGGAGGCGGTGGGCATGGCGGCAACGGCCGCGGTCTCCGGAGCGCCGCATTTTTCCCACAGGCGGGCCAGAGAGGCGATATCCGCGGGGGCGGAACGGGCATGGGTCCATTCCAGGCCCTGGGCCAGCTTGAGCAGTTTTCCGGGAAAACAGCCCCAGGCCACCCTGTGGATACAGGCGTTCTTTCCGGCCTGGCGCAGGGAAAAGGCGGCGAAGTCCGCCGCCTGGACGGCGGCGGGGGGCGGCAGATCGGGGTACAGGGCGCGCAGGAGGTCTTCGCTTCGCCGGCCGGTGGACAGGAGCAGGGTGGAAATTCCGGCGGCCGCGGCCACGTTGATCCCCTGGATGATGACGGCCTGCCAGGCTTCATTGCTGTAGGGACGCACTATGCCGCGCGTGCCCAGGATGGAGATGCCGCCGACGATGCCCAGGCGTGGATTCAGGGTATCTTTGGCCCGCTCCTCTCCCGAGGGGGCGCAGAGGCGCAGGTGCAGGGAGCCGGAGCAGCCGTGGGCGGCGGCCGCCTCGCAGGCGGCCGCCGCGATTTGCCGGCGCGGTTCCGGGTTGATGGCCGGTTCGCCCGGAGGAACGGGAAGCCCCGGCAGGGTCACCCGTCCTATTCCCCGGCCCGCATATAAAAAGACAGGAGAGGAAAAGCCGCCGATCAGGAGGGGGGCGGGAGAATTTTCGCCGGCCCGCGGGGTTTCGGACAGAGCCCGGAAGTCCAGACCGGCCCGGACTTCCAGGCGCAATCCGTGGGTGACGTCAGGGTCATCTCCCCCATCCTTGACAACCGAGGCCGCGGCCCAGGGGAAGCTCTTCCTGCCGCCTGTCCGGACGCCGGCGATGGGGACGTCCAGACGGGCGCCGGTAAAGGGAG